>CAYMGL010000056.1:7707-12729 GCA_964389945.1 uncultured Actinomycetota bacterium | reverse complement strand
GTCTCGACGGGGTGCTCGAGCACGAACGTCGGCGCCCACAGCTCCCCCTCGACGAGGGCCTCGTACAGCTCGACGACCAGCTTGCCGACGCCCCAGCCGTCGTCGGTGTCGACGCCGTGCTGCTCGCACAGCGCCACGACGTCCGTGCGGTCGGTCGTCCAGTCCAGGTCGTCGCGACCGGTCGCCTCCCGGACGAGGTCGAGCATGGTGACGCGCCGGAAGGGCGCCGACAGGGAGACGTCGCGGCCCTGGTAGGACACGTCCGTGCCCCCGGTGGCGGCCTCCGCGGCCGCCACGAACAGCGCCTCGGTGAGGTCCATCACGCCCTCGACGTCGGCGTACGCCTCGTAGGACTCGAGCATGGTGAACTCGGGGTTGTGTCGGGTCGACATCCCCTCGTTGCGGAAGCTGCGGTTGACCTCGAACACCTTCGGGAACCCGCCGACCAGCAGCCGCTTCAGGTAGAGCTCGGGCGCGATGCGCAGGTAGAGGTCGGTGTCCAGGGTGTTGTGGTGGGTGACGAACGGACGCGCCGCGGCGCCGCCCGGGATCGGGTGGAGCATCGGGGTCTCGACCTCGACGAAGCCGCGCCCGACCATCGTGTCACGCAGCGCACGCAGCACCTCGTGGCGGACGTCGAACACGCGGCGGCTCTCCTCGTTGACCACGAGGTCCAGCTCGCGCTGGCGGGAGCGCGTCTCGACGTCCGACAGCCCGCCGTGCTTGTCGGGCAGCGGCCGCAGCGACTTGCTCAGCATCGTCACGGTCGTGGGCTTCACGCTCAGCTCACCGGTGCGGGTGGCCAGCACCTCGCCCTCCGCACCGAGCCAGTCGCCGACGTCGACCTGGTCGAGGACGTCGCCGGCACCGTCGGCGAGGGCCTTCTTGATCACGAACAGCTGGAGGTCCGTGCCGGCCTCGCGCAGCACGAGGAACCGCAGGCGACCGATGTCGCGGTCCGCGACGACGCGACCGGCGACCCGCACCACCTCGCCGGTCTCCTCGCCGGCCTCGAGCCCACCGTGGGCAGCGACGACCTCCGCGAGGGTGTGTGTCGGGTCGAAGGCGTAGGCGTACGGCTCGATCCCGAGCTCACGCAGCGCCGCGGCCTTGTCGCGCCGGACCCCCATGAGCTCCTCGAGACGCGACGACTCGTCGGTCGTCTGCGCCTCCTCGGCGGCGGCCTCGTCGGCCTGGTCGCTCACCATCGCTCCTGGGTCGTGGTCGCACGGTGCGGCTGCCGACGCTACCGGCGGGCCCGTGCCCGACCGAGGCTGTGGCAGGCTCTGCGCACGCGACGAGGGAGCAGGGCGTGACGGACAGGGTGCGGTCGGGATCGCCGTACGAACCGACCTACGGGTTCTGCCGCGCACGTCGCGTCGGCGACCGCGTGGAGGTGGCGGGCACCGCACCGGTCCCGGCGCCCGGTGACGAGGTCGCGGCCACCGCCCACGACCAGCTGCTCCGCTGCGGTCGGATCGCACTCGACGCGATGGCCGAGCTCGGCGCCTCGGCCGCGGACGTGGTCCGGACACGGATGTACATCACCGACGCCGCGGACGGCGACGAGGTCGGCCGGGCCCACGCCGCGCTGTTCGGCGAGGCGGAGCCGGTCGCGACGATGGTGGTCGTGGCGGCCCTGCTCGACCCCGCGTGGAGGGTCGAGCTCGAGGTCGAGGCCGTCGTCGGCACCTGACCCCACGTGGCGGGGTCAGTCGATGAGCGACCGGGTCAACCAGCGGACGTTCAGCCACCACGCGAGACCGACCGTGGCGACCAGCGCCACCACGCCGAGCCCCACCTCGACGGGCGTTCCCGTCCCGAACGCCGCCCACCGGAGCAGTTCGACGAGGTGGGTCAGCGGGTTCGCCTGCGCGGGCAGGCGCAGCCACACCGGACCGTCCTCGACGGGGAAGAAGGCGCCCGCCACGACGAACATCGGGACGACGATCCCGGCGATGACGAAGTCGAACTGGTGCGTGTTGCGCAGGATGGCCGCGAACGCCCCACCCAGTGCCGCGAAACCGACGCCGCCGACCCAGGCGATGAGCGGGACGAGGACCACCGTCCACGACAGCGGCACACCGAACAGGGCGGCGACGGCCAGGGTGATGCAGGCCGTCCCTGCCGTCCGGAACCCGGTCCACGTGACCTCGCCGGTCACGATCTCGGCGACGGACGTCGGCGTGCTGAGCAGCCCGTCGTAGAGCCCGTTCTGCGTCCGCCGGAAGAAGCCGTTGATCAGGCCGGGGAAGAACCCGGTGAACAGCACCGCGATGCCGGCGGCGCCCGTCGCCATGAAGTCCAGGTAGGGGATCCCCCGGACCTCCGCCACGAGCGCACCGAAGCCGTAGCCGAACGCGAGGAGGTAGATCAGCGGCTCGACGACCGAGCCGAACATCAGCGACAGCCACACCCGCCGGAAGACGCGCCACTCGCGGTGGACGATGGCGGCGACGGGGGTCCAGCGCACCGTCCGCTCACCGGCGGTGGCGACCGACGCGCTCACAGCTGGTCCCCCGTGAGCGTGACGAAGACGTCCTCGAGGTTGGCCGGGCGCCGGACACGGTGGTCGAGGTCACCGGGGGTCACGGCGGCGCTCCCCGTCAGTGCGTGCACGTCGTCGGTGAACAGCGCGACCGAGGTCCCCGCCGCCCGGTGGCGGACCCCCGCGGCCTCGGCCGCGTCGCGGACGCGGTCCTGCAGCGGTCCCGGGCCGACGACCTCCGTCACCACCGACGTCCCGACGTGCCGCGTCCGCAGCTCGGCGGGCGTCCCGAGGTCGACGACACGGCCGTGGTGGACGACCGCCACGACGTCCGCGAGCCGCTCCGCCTCCTCGATGTAGTGCGTCGTGAGGACCGTCGTGGCACCGCGTCGCCGGACCTCCTCGATCACGCCCCACAGCTCCTGCCGGATCTGCGGGTCCAGACCGACCGTCGGCTCGTCGAGGAGCACGAGGTCCGGGTCGTGCAGCAGGCCGCGGGCGATCAGGAGGCGACGGCGCATGCCGCCGGACAGCTCGTCGACCGGGTCGTCCGCGCGCTCGGTGAGCCGGGCCAGCTCCAGACCGGCGCGGACGGCCGCGTCGCGTCGGTCGCGGGGCAGGCGGTAGAGGCGGGCGTACACCTCCAGGTTCTCGGCACAGGTCAGCTCGACGTCGAGGTTGTCCAGCTGCGGCACGAGGCCGATCCGCTCGCGGACGCGGCGACCGGCCCCGGGCAGCGTCTCGCCCAGCACCTCGACCACGCCGGACGTGGGGGTCGCCGTCCCGACCAGCAGCGAGAGCAGCGTGGACTTGCCGGCACCGTTCGGGCCGAGCAGGCCGAAGCAGACCCCCCGGTCGACATCGAGGTCGATGCCGTCGAGGGCGGTGACGGGCCCGAACGTCTTCGTGACGTCGCGCAGGTGTATGGCGGCCACGCTCCCCCTCCCTGCGACCCGAGCCGGCGAGTCTACGCCCAGCAGCGTCCCGGTCCCGTCCGGCGCCCCCGGACGCGGACCCCGCCCTACGGTCGTCGGTGGTCCACCGCGAGCGACGGGAGCCCTCCTGATGACCACCGAGTTCGGCGTGCAGTTCCCCCGCGTCGAGGGACGACGCAGCACGACCCAGCTGTCACGGGACGTGATCTCCGACGCGGTCGCCGGCGTCGACGAAGCCCTGGCCGAGGCGGTCGCGCACGAGGAGCGGTGGCACGTGGCCTACGCCGACCACCTGCGGACGCTGACGGCCCGCGCCGCCGAACGTGGAGCGAATGCGTCCGCCATCGCCCGCACCGGCCTCGACCGTTTGCACGACGCGTTCGTCGTCGTCGACGAGGACGGGTCCGAGCGACCGATCGACGAGGCGGTGGCGGCCGCGCCCGCGACCACGCTCGACACCCGCACCGTCGACGGCGGCCAGGCACGCGTCGAGGAGCTCGTCGTCCCCTACCGGGGTCGTGACCTGCGCGGCCACGAGATCGTCGACCAGGCCGCACGGTGGGCCGACGACGGGGTCGTCGAGCCGTCGTTCGTCGACGCGATGGCGCGCGTGGTGGCGCGACCCGAGTGGCTGGACCTGCGCGGCCGGACGTTCGCGCTGCTCGGGGCCGGCGCGGAGATGGGCCCGACCGAGCGGCTGCTGCAGTACGGGGCCGAGGTGCTCGCGGTGGACGTTCCGGTCGAGCGCGTGTGGCAACGGCTGGAGGGGTTCGCCCGCGCCGGGGCCGGGACGCTCCACGTCCCGGTGCGCCCCGACGGCAGTGACGGCTGCGACCTGATCGGCGAGCCGGCCGCGGTCCGCGCGTGGTTGGGGTCGTTCGACCGTCCGATGACGATCGGCAACTACGCCTACGCGGACGGTGCGGACTTCGTCCGGGTCGCGATGGGTGCCGACACGGTCATCGTGACGCTGCAGCGCGAGCGCGACGACGTCTCGCTGGCCTACCTGGCGACCCCGACGGACGTGTTCGCCGTGCCCTACGCCGCGGTCGAGCACGCGCGGCGTCGCTGCGAGGAGGCGGGCCTGCTGGGCCTGGTGGGCCGCGGCCTCAACACCGTGACGGGCGGCCGCGCCTTCGTCCCGAACTTCCGCGACACGGTCACCACCGAGGACGGCCGGGAGCTCGGCATCGCCGACTGCCTCATCCTCCAGCAGGGTCCGAACTACGCGCTGGCCAAGCGCCTCCAGCGGTGGCGGGCGCTGGTGGCCCGGCAGGACGGCAACTTCAGCTCGGTGCACGTGGCGCCGGCGACCCGGACCAGGTCGGTCACGAAGAACCGCATCCTCGCGGCGGCCTACCGGGGTGCCCACGTCGTCGACGTGGAGCCGTTCGAGCCCGCGACGTCGCGGGCGATCATGACCGCGCTGCTCGTGCACGACCTCCACCACGAGGGGGCGAGCGCCGTTCCCAGCGACGGCGCGGGCGAGCAGACCGAGCACGACCTCACCGCGGCAGCCGCCCACAGCGGCCTGTGGCGCGTGGCCTGGGAGCCCCGCAGCGCCCTCGGCATCGCCGTCGCCGCCGGCGCCCCCGCCCT
>CAYMGL010000056.1:0-7607 GCA_964389945.1 uncultured Actinomycetota bacterium | reverse complement strand
GGCGAGCCAGCAGGTCACCCGTTGCCTGCGCCGCCGAGCCCGAGGAGCGTCAGCGACGAGGCGAGCCAGCAGGTCACCCGTTGCGATCCCAGATGATGCGCAGGCCCTTGAGCGTGAGGAAGGGGTCGTGGTGGTCGATCGTCGAGCAGGCCTCGAGCACGGCGCCGGCCATCCCGCCGCCGGTCGCGACGGTCGACACGCCCGGCCCGAGCTCGTGGGCGATCGCGGTGACGATGGCGTCGACCTGGCCGGCGAACCCGTGGACGATGCCCGACTGGATCGCCTGCACCGTCGTCCGGCCGATCGGTGACGGTGGCCGGGTCGGCGTGACCTCCGGCAGCTGCGCAGCCCGGTCCACGAGCGCCTCGGTCGAGATCGCGACGCCGGGTGCGATGGCGCCACCGACGAACGCGCCGTCGCGGTCGATGGCGTCGAAGTTGGTCGAGGTCCCGAAGTCCACCGCGATGGCCGGCCCCCCGTAGAGCTCGACGGTCGCAACCGCGTTGGCGATGCGGTCGGCACCGATCTCGCGGGGGTCCTCGTAGCGCAGCGGGATGCCGGTCCGGATGCCGGGTGCGACCATGACGACGGGGACCCGGAGGTGGTCGTCGACGAGCTGCCCGAGCGTCGTCGTCACCGGCGGCACGACGCTGGCCACCACGACGCCGCGCAGGTCGCGCCGGGGGTCCACGCCCTCGAGCCGCATGAACCCGAACAGGTCCAGCGCGAGTTCGTCCGCGGTCCGGGCGTCGCGGGTGGACAGCCGCCAGTGGTGCACGATCTCGTCGTCGTCGAACAGCCCGAGGCTCGTGGTCGAGTTGCCGACGTCGATCGCGAGCAGCATCTCAGTCGTCCCCGGACGCGTCGGCCGAGTCGAACTCGTCCTCGTCGGGGACCTCCAGCCACGACACGGGCCGTGGTCCGGCGTCCGCAGCCGCGTCGTCCGCGGGGGCATCGTCGGGCTCGGCGACCGCGTCGTCGGGCTCGTCGCCCCCGGGCTCGTCCGGCGAGGTGTCGACCGACGCGTCGGCCGTCCGCTCACCGTCGTCCGCGACGACCTCGGCCGCCGGGGCCTGCTCGTCGTGGGCTCCGTGGTCGGGCTCCTCGACGGGCTGCGGCGTGGTCCGCAGCAGGTCGGCCTGCCGTTCGGGCACGTCGACCGCGAGGACGTCCAGCGCGAGGTCCAGGGACGGCGCCGAGTGCGTCAGCGCGCCGACCGCGAGCCGGTCGGCACCGGCCTCGGCGAACGCACGGGCGGTCTCGAGCGTGATCCCCCCGGACGCCTCCACGGCGGCACGGCCAGCGATCGCGGCCACGGCCTCGCGCAGCTCGTCGGGCGAGAAGTTGTCCAGCAGCAGGTCGGTGACGCCGACGGCGAGGGCCTCCTCGGCCTCGGCCATCGAGGTGACCTCGACCTGGACGTGCACACCGTCCGGTGCGCCGGCCAGCGCGGCGCGCGCGGCGGCCGTGACCGACCCCGCGGCGGCGACGTGGTTGTCCTTCACCAGGACCGCGTCGTACAGGCCGATGCGGTGGTTGGCACCGCCGCCCACCGCGACCGCGTGCTTCTCGAGCAGGCGCAGGCCGGGCGTGGTCTTGCGGGTGTCGCGCACGACGCAGTCCGTGCCCTCCAGCAGGTCGGCGAACTCGCGCGTGCGCGTCGCGACGCCGGAGAGGTGGCAGACGAGGTTCAGGGCGGTGCGCTCGGCGGTCAGCAGCGTCCGCAGCGGGCCCGTGACCTCCGCGACCACGTCCCCGGTCTGCACCCGGTCGCCGTCGAACAGCTTGAGGTGGACCCGCAGTCGGTGGTCCACCTGCGAGCAGACCTCACGCAGGAGGTCGAGCCCGGCGACGACGCCGCCCTCGCGGGCCACCAGCACGGCGCGTCCGGTGGTCCCGACCGGGACCGTCAGCGACGAGGTGAGGTCCTGCTCGCCCGCGAGGTCCTCCGTCAGCGCGCGGGCAACGACGCGACGGGCGGCCCGGCCGAGCTCCTCCTCGTCGACGACCCCGAGGTCGACGGGCACGTCGGGCCGCGCACGGTCGTCCCTCGCCGGCACCTGGTCGGGGGCCTCGTCGCCCTCGGACCTACGCCACCGCACCGGCGACCTCCGGACCCAGGCGCGCGACGTGGTTGTTGTCGTCGACGAACACCACGGTCGGCTCGTGCTCCCGCGCGGCGGCGTCCTCCAGCTCGGCGTAGCTGATGATGATGACCTTGTCGCCCGGGTAGACCAGGCGGGCAGCGGCGCCGTTGAGGCCGATCACGCCCGACCCGCGCTCGCCCTCGATGACGTAGGTCTCGAGGCGGTTGCCGTTGTCGTTGTCGACGATCTGGACCTTCTCGTTGGGGAGCAGGTCCGCTGCGTCCATCAGGTCACGGTCGATCGTGATCGAGCCCACGTAGTCCAGGTTCGCCTGGGTCACCGTGGCGCGGTGGATCTTCGACTTCATCATGGTGCGGCGCATGTGCGGGGTCCTTCGTCGTGCCTGCCCCCGGGGCGGGTCGTGCCCGTCGTGGTCGGGGTGCAGCCGTCCTCAGTCGGTGTCGTCGGTGGCCGCCAGCAACCTGGCCTCGTCGTCCTCGTCACCGATCACGACGTTGTCGATCAGGCGCGCGGGGCCGACGAAGGCGGCAGTTGCCACCAGCAGCTCCTCGCCCGTCCGGATCCCGTCCTCCTGGTCCTGACGTGCCTCCCCGCGCCGGTCGGCGTCGAGGGGCGGTCCGGGTGGCTGGAGGGTGGTGGGATCGAGCACCTCGAGGTAGTCGAGGCGCAGGTCCGGAGCCGCCTCCAGGGTACCGGCGGCGGCCTCGTGGAGGCGCGCCGTGTCAACCGGGCGTTGCTCGGCGCGCGCCGACCGGGCGGCGAGCACCGCAGCGCGGAGCGCGCGCGACAGCGTCCGAGCGGTGCGGCGGTCCTCGCCGTCGAGGTAGCGGTTGCGCGACGACATGGCGAGGCCGTCGGGCTCGCGGACGATCGGCGCTCCGACGATCTCGACCGGCTGGTCGAGGTCGGCGACCAGGCGCCGGATCACGGCGAGCTGCTGGAAGTCCTTCCGGCCGTACACGGCCACGTCGGGCTGGACGATCCCGTGGAGCTTCGTGACGACCAGCCCGACGCCGTCGAAGTGGCCCGGACGGCTCGCGCCGCACAACCGCTCGGTGAGGCCGTCGACGAGCACCCGGGTCAGCGGCGTGCCCTGCGGGTACATCTCGGCCACCGAGGGGGCGAAGACCGCGTCCGGCGCGTCGTCGCCCAGCCCACGCAGGGCTGCTTCGTCCCCCTCGAGGTCGCGGGGGTAGGCATCGAGGTCCTCGCCCTCGCCGAACTGGGTGGGGTTCACGAACACGCTGACGACGACGTGCTCGGCGTGCTCGCGGGCCGTCCGGACCAGCGAGAGGTGGCCCTCGTGCAGCGCACCCATGGTCGGCACGAGGCCGATCCGGCGCCCGGCCGCGCGGGCCGCCGCCACGTGCGCGCGCACCTCGGCGATGGTCGTCAGCCGTTCCACGGTGGGTCCTGTCGTCCGTCGGTCAGCAGGGCCGTGAGGTCGGCGGCGGCGCCCGGCTCGAGGGCACCCAGGACCTGGTCGAGCACGACCCCCTGCAGCGCCCGGTAGGCCTGCGCGAGTCGCGGCACGTCCGCGTCCAGCGCGGTCACGTGGTCGGCGACCGTCCCGCTGTCGCCGCGGACCACCGGACCGGTCAGCGCGCCTGCGCCGGCGCGTGCAGCGTTGCGCACACTCGCCTCGGTCAGGGGCACGAGGATCCTGGCCGGGTCGTCCACACCGGCAGCGAGCAGCAGCTGGCGCGCCACGGCCGCCGCGGCGGCGGCCGCGTTCGAGCCGATCGTGAGCCCGGCGTGGTAGAGCGTCCGTGCGCCGGCGGCCAGGGCGAACGGGTCACCACCCGTGGCGGCCACCAGCTCCTCGGCCCAGTCGCGGTCGGCGTCGGCGCACGTCACGGCCCACGGCACGCCGAGGAGCGCATCGGCGTCGGCACCGACCGGCAGCGTCTGCGCGGGGTGGCAGGCGGCGATGCGCGCCCCGGCCAGCGCCGCGAGGCGCAGCACGTCGGGGCCGCGCGCGCCGGAGCAGTGCACGACGTGCTGGCCCTCCTGCCACCCGTCGGCCGCAGCCACCTCGGCCACGACGGCCTCCAGCGCGTCGTCGGGGACGGTCACCAGCACCGTGCCCGCGCGGCGGGCCGCCCCCGCCGCATCGGGGGCGACGCGACACCCGGCGACCAGGTCCGCGAGCCGGCCGGCGCTGCCCCCGCCGCCGTCGGCGGCCGCGACGACGCGGTGGCCGCCGCGGACCAATGCCTGGGCGACCGCGGTCCCGACGCGGCCGGGTCCCAGCACGGCGACGTCGCGGTGCCTCATGGCTCGACCTGCGGTCGGGCCCGGTCCCAGTCCGGCGCCTGGACCGCGGCCGGTGCCCCGGGGCCCTCCGGTCGCGTGATCCCGAGCGGGCTGCCGGCACCGGGCACGTCGGACAGCCGGACGTGCAGGGCGATCCCCGTGATCGGTGCGAGGCCGGCCAGCACCGACGTCACGCGCCGGCCGTCGGGCAGCATCCCGCCCGCGAACACCTCGGTGAGCGGGATCAGGACGAACGCGCGCTGGTCCATCCGGGGGTGCGGGACGACGAGCCGGGGCGGGTCGTCGACGACCTGGTCGCCGTGCAGGAGCAGGTCGAGGTCCAGGACGCGCGGGCCCCATCGCTCCTCCTGCGACCGGTCACGGCCGAAGGCTGCCTCGGTGGCCAGCAGCTGGTCGAGCAGCGCGTGTGGCGACAGACCCGTGCGCAGCCGCACCACCGCGTTGAGGAACGGGTCCTGCTCGACGTGACGTTCGGTGCCGTCGTCGTCGACGCCGCCCCAGGGCTCGGTCTCGTAGACCGCCGAGACGTCGCTGACCGCGGTGTCGGGGAGGTCGTCGAGCACGTGGAGACAGGCCTCGATCGTCCCCAGGGGGTCGCCGGCATTGGCCCCCAGCGAGACGAACGCATCCACGGCCACGGCGGTCACCGGGTCCGGGTCAGCTGGATCCGCACGTCACGGACGGGGACCGTGAGCGGCGCCGACGGCTTGTGCACGGTGACGTCCACCGCCTCGATGCGCGGGTCGTGGTCGAGCACCGCGTCGGCCACGCGCCCCGCGACGGTCTCGACCAGGCGCACCCGCGGCTGGCCGAACGTGTGCACGACCAGCGCCGACAGTGCCCCGTAGTCGACGGTGTCGGCGAGGTCGTCGGAGGCCGAGGCCGCGGCGAGGTCGACGTGGATCGTGAGGTCGATCACGTAGCGCTGGCCGAGGTCGGCCTCGTGCTCGAGCACGCCGTGGTTGGCCCAGACCTCGATGCCGTCGAGGGAGATCGTGTCCACGCGGGGCCTCGTGTCGGTCGGGGCGTCGAGCGTAGGCCGAGGTCGACCGCACGACGTCGCCGCCAGGCCCCGCCAGACGTCGTCAGGCGCCGTGCCCGTGCAGGACCCCGTCGGCGACCCGGACGGCCTCGACCGTCGCCGCAACGTCGTGCACACGGACCATGTGGGCGCCCATCGTGACCGCGACGGCGGCCGCGGCGGCGCTGCCGTGGACGCGGTCCGCCGGCTCGGCGACACCGGTGAGCTCACCCAGGAAGCGCTTGCGCGAGGCGCCGACGAGCACCGGCCGACCGAGCGAGCGGAACTGCCGTGTGGCGCGCAGCAGGGCGAGGTTGTGCGTCGTCGTCTTGCCGAACCCGATCCCGGGGTCCACCACGACCGCCGAGCGGTCGACCCCGGCCTCCTCGAGGCCGGCCAGGTCCGCCGCCAGCTGCTCGAAGACCTCGGCGACGACGTCCTCGTAGGCAGGGGCGTCCTGCATCGTGCGGGGGGTCCCCTGCATGTGCATCAGCACGTACGGGACGCCGAGCTCGGCGACGGTGGCCCACATCGCGTCGTCGAGACGGCCGGCGGCGACGTCGTTCACGAGCGCCGCGCCGGCCTCCACGGCGGCGCGGGCGACGGCCGCCTTCGTGGTGTCGACCGAGACGACGGCGCCCGCCGCGGCGAGACGCTCGACGACCGGCACGACGCGGTCCAGCTCGGTGGCCTCGTCGACCGGCTCGGCACCCGGACGGGTCGACTCGCCACCGACGTCGACCACGTCGGCCCCAGCGGCGAGCAGGGCCTCGCCGTGGGCGACCGCGGCGTCGGTGTCGGCGTGGTCACCGCCGTCGGAGAAGGAGTCGGGGGTGACGTTGACCACGCCCATGACGACCGTGCGCTCGTCGACGGGGAGGTCGCCGGCCGGTGTCGCCAGCGGCGCGGCGGTCGCCCCGAGCCAGGCGTCGAGCGCCGCGTCGACCCGTTCGCGGAGGGGCTCGGCGAGCTCGGCGCCCCCCGTGCGACCAGCGGCGTCGACGAGCTGGGTCGAGCGACCGATGACCCGCAGCCGGCCGCCGGCCAGTGACACGTTGGCCCCGGCGTTCGAGACGGCGTCCCGGACCTCCTTCGCGCGGTCGAGGTTGGTGACCACGACGTGCACGGGGCCCTGGTCCTCGTGCAGACGTGCCTCGACGACTCGGACGTCTGGACCGACCATTGGCTCCCCCGGCTGCTGCCGGGCAGCGTAGTGAGTCAGCCCCGGAGCAAGGCCATCGCCTCGGAGCGGGTCCGGGCGTCGTCGCGGAGCAGTCCACGGACCGCGCTGGTGACGGTCACGGCACCCGGCTTGCGCACGCCACGCATCTCCATGCAGAGGTGGCGGGCCTCGACCACGACCAGCACCCCGCGGGGGGACAGCGCGTCCTCGAGGCAGTCGGCGATCATCGTGGTCAGCCGCTCCTGCAGGCCGGGCCGCTTGGCGCAGGCGTCGACGAGACGGGCGATCTTGGACAGCCCCGTCACGTGCCCCTCGTGGTCGGGCAGGTACCCGACGTGGGCCGATCCGTGGAACGGCACGAGGTGGTGCTCGCACATCGAGTAGAACGGGATCTCACGGACCATGACCAGCTCGTCGTGGTCCTCCCCGAACGACACGGTGAGCAGGTCGGTCGGGTCGACCAGGAGACCGCCGAAGATCTCGTCGGCCGCCCGTGCGACGCGGCGGGGCGTGTCACGCAGCCCCTCGCGGTCGGGGTCCTCGCCGAGGGCCTCGAGGAACAGGCGCACCGCCTGCTCCAGCTTCTCGTGGTCGAACCGCCCACGCGGCGGGGCTCCGAGCGCAGCCTCGACGCGCGCGCTGACCGCCTCGTCGTCGGAGGCGGTCAGCCGGCGGTCGGGTGCGACGTCGGTCAGGACTCGCCCTCCGGACCCCGGGGGGCGCGGACCACGCGGCGGACCGGGCGGCCACCCGTCTCGCGACCGTGGCTGCCGTTGCCGTTCCCGTTGCCGTTGGGCGCCGGGCTGTACCGGCCCATGCGCCGCAGGCGGCGCAGGATCTCGTCCTCGGGCACGCCGTGCATGGCCTCCAGCGCACGCGACTCGCGCTCCCGGGTGGGGGCGAGCACCTCCTGCAGCGCCGCACCGTCGAGGGTCTCGACGTCGAGCAGCGTCTGGGCGAGGCTCTCGAGCACGTCGTCGTTCTCGACCAGGATCTCCAGCGCCTCGTCGTGGGCCTC
>CAYMGL010000055.1:0-12884 GCA_964389945.1 uncultured Actinomycetota bacterium | reverse complement strand
GGAGGGCCTGGACCTGCCCGAGGTGTCCCTGGTGGCGATCCTCGACGCCGACAAGCAGGGCTTCCTGCGCTCGCCGACGTCGTTGATCCAGACGATCGGCCGCGCCGCCCGCAACGTCAACGGCGAGGTGGTGATGTACGCCGACGAGATCACCGACGCGATGCGGACCGCACTCGACGAGACCGAGCGGCGCCGTGACATCCAGCTGGCGTACAACGAGGAGCACGGGATCGACCCGCAGACCATCCGCAAGCGGGTCGGCGACATCATCGAAGCCGTGCGCGCCGAGGAGAAGGGCGAGCACTACGAGCCGGTCGCACAGTCCATCTCGAGGGACCTCCAACTGGACGCTGGGGAGATCCCGACCGAGGAGCTGGCGGCGCTGATCCAGCGGCTCGAGGAGGAGATGCACGAGGCGGCCGGCGAGCTGCGGTTCGAGTACGCGGCCCGACTGCGCGACGAGATCGGTGACCTCAAGCGCGAACTGCGCGACATGCGGGAGGCCGGGGTCTGACCGCCCGCGGGTGGTTACGGTTGCCCTACGCCGATCGAGGGGAACGATCATGGCCGTGACGTCACACATGGTCCCGCTTGGCACGCCCGCACCCGACTTCGCCCTGTCGACGATCGACGGCGGCGAGGTCGCACTGGCCGACCTGGACGAGCCCGTCGTCTGCGTCATGTTCCTCTGCAACCACTGCCCGTACGTGCGGCACGTGGAGGCCGAGCTCGGACGGATCGTCGAGGAGGTCGAGGACGTCGCCTTCGTCGCGATCTGTCCCAACGACACCGAGATGTATCCCGACGACGGTCCCGAGGGGCTGCGCGAACAGGCTGAGCGGGCGGGCTGGGACTTCCCGTACGCGCTCGACGTCGACTCCAGCGTGGCACGGGCCTACAACGCTGCGTGCACCCCCGACTTCTTCGTCTACGGCCCCGAGCGGGAGCTGGTCTACCGCGGCGCGATGGACGCCTCGAGCCCCGGCAACGGCGAGCCGAACGACGGCCACGACCTCCGCGAGGCGCTCCGGCTGGCGGTCGCCGGGGAGCCGGTGCCCGAGCCCCACCGGCAGTCGATGGGGTGCTCGATCAAGTGGGCTGACTGACCCGGACCGGCTCGATCCGGACCCACGTCGCGTTCATCGCGGCGTTCCCGCTGATCGCGTCGACCCGGTGGGGGTCGTGGAGGCGGTTGACGTTCGCCCCGCCGTTGGCGGCCGCCGTCGACCAGCCCACGCCCTTGCGGTCGTGCCCCCACCCGTGGGGGATCGCGACGGTGCCCGGGCGGATCTCGTCGCTGACCTCGGCCGGCACCTCGACCTCACCGTGGGCCGACGTGACCAGGACCGGCTGCCGGTCCGTGATCGCCCGGGCGGCGGCGTCGTCGGGGTGCACGAGGACCGTGCAACGGTCGCGGCCCTTGACCATCGTCTCGACGTTGTGCAGCCACGAGTTGTTCGACCGCAGGTGCCGGCGCCCGATCAGGCGCAGGTCGTAGCCGTCGGGTGCCGCGTCGGGGGTCTCGTCACGGCGGGTCGCGGCCAGCAGCTCCTCCAGTGCCGCCACGAGGTCGTCCGGCGCGAGGTCGACGCGGCCGCCGCGGCCGAGGAGGGCCGACAGGCGCGGCTCGAGCGGACCGAGGTCGACACCGCCCCGGGCTGCCCGGACCCGGCCGAGCGTGAGCCCACGGGGACCGCGGCGCAGCACGCCGTGCGGGCCGGCGGCGATCCCGACGCGGGCGACGTGCATCGGGTCGAGCTGGGCGACGACCGCCTCCGCCACGCGGCCCGTCAGCCGACGTGCCGGCAGCGGCAGCACCTCCGCGACGAGGCGCGCGAGGATCTCCCAGTCGTCCATGCCGTCGGCCGGGGGATCGACGACCCGCTGGTTGAACCGCACGGTGTTGCGGACGCCGAGCAGCTGGAAGACGAGGTCGTACTCGTCGCGTTCCAGGTGCGACGTCGGCGGGAGGATGACGTCGGCGTGCCGCGAGGTCTCGGTGACGTACATGTCGACGGCGACGTGGAAGTCCAGCGAGGCGAACGCCTCCTCGAGCCGCTGCTCGCCCGCCGCGGACAGCACCGGGTTGCCCGCGTGGGTGATCATCGCCCGGACGCGGCCCGGGCCGGGCTCGAGGATGCTGTCGGCGAGCGTCGCGCTGGGCAGCTCCGCCCGGAAGGCGCGGTAGCGACCGCTGCGGTCGTGCCAGCGGTTGGGACCGGTCGGCAGCCGCGCCAGCAGCGGGAGCAGGTCCACGGCGGGGGTCGCGAACATCTGCCCGCCGGGTGCGTCGAGGTTGCCGGTCACGGCGTTCAGGGCGTTCACCAGCCAGTGCACCAGGGTCCCGGTGACCTGGTGACAGACGCCGATGCGTGCGTAGGCGACCGCGCTGTCGGCCGCGGCGAACTCGCGGGCCATCCGGCGGATGACGGCGGCGTCGACCCCGGCGTGCGGTGCGGCGTCCTCGGGTGACCATGACCGTGCGACGCGGACGAGGTCGTCGAAGCCGGTCGTTGCGGGGTGCGGCGGCGGGGCCAGCCCGTCTGCGTCCAGCGTGTGCAGCATCCCGAGGAGCAGGTGCACGTCGCCACCTGGGCGCACGGCGACGTGCTCGTCGGCGAGCCGCACCGTCTCGGTCCGGCGGGGGTCGACGACGACGACCCGACCGCCCCGCTCGCGGACGGCCCGGATGCGACCGCGGGCGTCGGGCATCGTCGTGATCGAGCCGTTGGACACCGCGGGATTGGCGCCGATGACCAGCAGGTGGTCGGTGCGGTCGATGTCCACGATCGGGAACAGCAGGTTCGAGCCGTACATCCGGTGCGCGACGTGCTCCTGCGGGAACTGGTCGGCCGAGGACGCCGACCACGCGTGGCGGGTCAGCAGCACCAGGCGCAGCAGCAGGAGGTTGAGGACACCGGGGGAGTGCACGCTGGGGTTGCCGTAGTAGACGCCGATCGCGTCACGCCCGTGCTCGCCGCGGATCCGACGGAGGTTGCGACCCACGAGCTCGAAGGCCTCGTCCCACGACACCTCCTCCCACCCGTCGCGCACCCGCCTGACCGGTCGACGCAGCCGCTCCGGGTCGTGGTGGAGGTCGGCCAGCGCCGTCGCCTTCGGGCAGATGTAGCCGCGCGACAGCACGTCCTGGGGATCGCCCTCGATGCGGGTGACCTGCTCGTCCTCGACCGTGACCAGGATCCCGCAGTGGGCCTCGCACAGCGTGCACTGGGTCGGGACGGTGCGTGGCATCGGTCAGGCTCCGTGGACGGGCGTGGCGGCAGTGAACTGCAGCCGGATCGAGGACAGCCACGCGGCCGCCAGCGGTCGCCGGTCCAGCCCGAGCGTCGCCAGGTCGTCGGCGAGCGGGTGGTCGCCGAGGTCGACGCGTGCCCCGCTGACGGCGACCCCGACGCCGCGGGCGGCCGCGCGCAGGCCGGTCTGCATCGTGGTGCCGTCGATCCGGGTGTAGGTCGTCACGGGCAGGGGTGGCGCTGGCAGGACGCCGGCCGTCGGCTGTTCGACCGTGAGGATCCTGCGTTCGTCCCGACCCCAGGTCGTGCGGGCCCGGCTGCCGGCGTGGTCCATCGCGATGTCGTCGAGGGTCTTGGGGTAGCCCCAGATGGCCTCGCCGGCCGCCCGCGTGAAGGGTTGGCTGACCGCCATGTGCTCGATCCACACGCCGGTCCGCCCGCGCAGGACGTCGGTCAGGCCGACGAGCGGCCCGCCGCGCATCCCGACGGGCCGCGCGGCGAGGCCGACGACGACCTCGTCGTACGTGCCCAGGGGGTTGTCGAGGTAGTCCACGGCGAGCAGCAGCAGCAGACCGCGGCCGCCGGGCAGCCGGACCGGGGTGAGGTCGTCCGGGAGGCGCGCGGCGATGGCGTCGGCGTCGCCGGGGACGACGAGCAGCCCGCCGGTGGCCCGGTCCACCGTCAGGGGGACGGTCACGTCACGATCGAGCACCCGGTACGTCGTGGCCACCGTCGCCCCCCGTGGTCGGGTCCGAACGCTAGCGGTCCGGGGTCAGCACGAGGGGTGAGCGCAGGCGGTGCTCCATCGGTCGTGAGGAGGACACGAGGTTCGCCCGGCAGGAGGACGGCGGCAGGAACGGTGCTTCGTAGGGTGCCAGCACCCGAGACACGAGGACCTGTGGCGACGCTCACCTGCAAGGGTCTGCGCAAGACCTACGACGACCTGGTCGCCGTCGCGGACGTCGGGTTCGACGTCGGCGCCGGCGAGACGTACGGCCTGCTCGGCCCCAACGGCGCGGGCAAGACCACGACCATCTCGATGCTGGTCGGCCTCCTGCGCGCGGACGCCGGCACCATCACGCTCGACGGCGAGCCGATGCACCCCGGCGCACGGGACGTCAAGGCGCGGGTCGGCTACGTGCCGCAGGAGATCGCGCTGTACCCGGACCTCACGGCACGCGAGAACCTCGCGTTCTTCGCGCGCCTCCACCGGCTCGACGACGCGGCTGCCCGCATCGACCAGGTGCTGGAGGTCACCGGACTGCTGGAGCGCGCCGACGACCGTGTGGACGAGTACTCGGGCGGGATGCAGCGGCGGTGCAACATCGGCATCGCCCTGCTCCACCGGCCGCGACTGCTGGTGCTGGACGAGCCCACCGTGGGCGTCGACCCCCAGTCCCGCGACGCCATCCTCGCAGCGGTCGAGGACCTCGCCGGAACGGGCGTGAGCGTCCTCTACACGACCCACTACATGGAGGAGGCCGAGCGGCTCTGCGACCGCGTCGGCATCATCGACCACGGCGAGCTCGTGGCCGAGGGGACGCGCCGGGAGCTGGTCGGGCTCGTCGGCCAGCGCGACAGCGTCACCCTCGACGTCGACGGCGACGCCGAGCGGGTGGCGGCCGCGCTGGCGGCCCACCCCGAGGTCGCGGCCGCCACGGCCGCCGGCCACCAGGTCGAGCTGACCGTCGCCGGCGCCGGCGAGCGGCTGCCGGAGCTGCTCGCCGTGGCGACGCGCGACGGCGCCGTGGTCACCGGCGTCACGGTGACCGAGCCGGACCTGGAGTCGGTCTTCCTGCACGTCACCGGCCGCGCGCTGCGGGACGGTTGACCATGGGCGCCGTCTGGACCATCACCGTCAAGGACCTCCGGTTGCGCCTCCGCGACCGCAGCATCCTGCTCTACGGCATCGTCGCCCCGTTCGTCCTGGCCGTCGTCCTCGGCGCGACGTTCGGCGGGATCGAGGAGCGCGTCGAGCTGGACCTCGGCGTCGTCGCGGCGGACGGCGACCCGCTCGCCACACCGTTCGTCGAGGACGTGCTGCCGGCCCTCGCCGACGACGGCCTCGTCCGGCGCGTCGAGGAGTTCGACGACCGCGCCGCGGGTCGCGCCGCCGTGGAGGCCGAGGACGGCCTGACCGCCGTCGTGGTGTTCACGCCCGACGGTTCGATCGAGGTGCTCGGCAACGTCGACGCCCCCACGGGCGTCGGGGTGACCGAGGCCGTCGTGACCGGGTACGTGGAGGCCGTCGAGGCGGTGCAGCTCACCGTCGCTGCCGGGCTCGCGGCCGGTGCGCCGGACCCCGCGCCGTTGGTCGAGGCCGCGCGCGACGCATCGGCCGCGGTCGCCCTCGTCGACGAGCCGGTGGGCATCCGACCCATCGACCTGACCACCTACATGGCGGCCGGCATGTCGGTCTTCTTCCTGCTGTTCGCGGTGGGCATCGCCGTCACGGGACTGCTCGAGGAGGAGCGTGACGGGACGATGGCGCGACTCGCCACAGCACCCATCCCGGCGTGGGCCCCCCTCGGTGCGAAGGCCCTGACGGCCCTCATCGTCGGGATCACCTCGATGGGCATGCTCGTCGTCGCCACGACGGTCGTCGTCGGTGCGGACTGGGGCGACCCGCTCGGCGTGGCGTTGCTCGTCGTCGCGGCCGTGCTGGCCGCCACCGGCCTGGTCGGGCTCGTCGCCAGCTTCGCCCGGACGCCGGAGGCCGCCAGCAGCGCGCTCGGCGTCGTCGGCACGGTGCTCGGCGCACTCGGGGGGTCCTTCTTCCCGCTGCGTGACGTCGGTGCGCTGGAGGCGGTCAGTGCCCTGACGCCCCACCACTGGTTCCTGCAGGGCCTGACCCGCCTCAGCGGCGGGGCGCCCCCGGCCGACGTGCTGGACAGCGTCGCCGTCCTCCTCGTCCTCGCCGCAGTCACGGCCGGCCTCGCGGTCGTCCGCCTCCGTCGCACGATCGGAGCCTGAGATGCTCGCCTTCGCCCACGTCGCGCTGCTCCGCCTCGTCCGCGACCGCACCAACGTGTTCTTCGTCCTGCTGTTCCCGCTGCTGATCGTCATGCTCATCGGCCTGCAGTTCAGCGGGGGCGGCGCCACACGTGTCGGCGTGGTCGACGGCCTGCACGCCGACGCCGTCCGCGCAGAGCTCGTCGACGCCGAGGTCGACCTCGAGCTCGTCGACCTCACCGATGCCGCGGCAGCACGCGCGGCCGTCGAGGCCGGTGACGTCGACGCCGCGCTGGTCTTCCCGGCCTCGTCGGACGGCGGGACCGACGAGGTCCAGTTCATCGCGAACCCGGACGGCAGCGACCTCGCCGTGCGGTCGGTCGTGCAGGCGGCCGTCGCCGCCGTCGACACGCCGCTGCGGGCGGCGCGGACGCTGGCCGGGCTCGGCCTGGTCGCCGCGGACGCGGCATCGGACGTCGTGGCGGCCGTGCCGGTGTCGCCGGTCGCGATCACGACGGTCACGATCGGTGAGGGCGGCCTGGACCAGGAGTTCGCCGGGCTCGGCCAGTTCGACCTGGGCGCGTCGACGCAGCTGCTCCTCTTCGTGTTCATCACCGCCATGACCGGCAGCGCCGCCGTGGTCCAGGCCCGCCGCTGGGGCGTCCTGGACCGCGTCCTCGCCGGACCGACGGCACCGGGCACCGTCGTCGCTGGGCTCGCTCTGGGGCAGCTCGCGGTGGCTGGTGTCCAGGCACTCGTGATCGTTGCGGCGACCTCACTGCTCTTCGACGTCAACTGGGGGGACCCGGTGGCCGCGAGCGCCGTCGTCGTGCTGTTCTCGCTGGTCGCCGCCGCGGCGGGGCTGCTCTTCGGCGCGTTGCTGCGCAACGAGGAACAGGTGGGTGGCCTGGGTGTCCCGATCAGCCTCGCGGCGGCCGCGATCGGCGGCTGCATGGTCCCGCTCGAGCTGTTCCCCGATCCACTGCGCGCGGCAGCGAACCTGACGCCCCACGCGTGGGGGAACCTGGCCTTCGCCGAGATCGTCCGGCGGGACGGCGGGCTGCTCGACGTCCTGCCGCAGCTGGGCGTGCTGGCGCTGTTCGCGGTGGTCCTGGGCGTGGCGGCGGCCACGGCGCTGCGACGGCGGCTGGCCATCGAGTCCTGAGGTCGGGCGGCACCCACCCCGTCGCTAGCCTGCCCCCTCCCTGCCCGCACGACACGGACACTCCCGATGGACCTCACTGCAGAGATCGCGAACGGCCACGGCTACCTCGGCTACGCGGTGCTCCTCGCCATCGTCGGCATCGTCGCCTACGCGCTCGTGCAGGCGCGCAACGGCAACGCCTACAGCGAGGGCCCACCACGGCTGGTCGGCCTGCTGCTCGCCCTGCAGTGGCTGTACGGGATCGTCGTCTACATCCAGATCGGTGGCTGGAACGGTGGCGCGGCGCTGGCGATCGTGCACCCGCTGGCGATGACGGGTGCCGTCGCGCTGGCAGGCATCGGCACCTCGCGTGCGCGCAGCCTGCCCGACGCCAAGGCCTGGACGACGGTCGCCCGGCTGCAGGGCATCGCGCTCGGGCTCGTCGGCATCGGTGTCATCGCCGCGGCCGCCTGACCGCCGTCCGCCGAGGTCGTCAGGCCGTCTCGCGGCGACGCCACAGCATCGCGCTCGCACCGAGTGCGAGGACGGCCAGCAGCGCCGCCCCGCCGCCCGTGTTCGGCAGCGTCGGGTCCTCGGGGCCCGGTGCCGGCGCGGGGTCCGGTGCCGGTGCCGTCGGCTCGGCCGGGTCGGCGGCGGTCACGACCTGGTGCTCGGCCTCCAGTTCCGGGTCGACGACCACCCTGGCGCCGGGGACCGTCACGCCGTCGGCCGTGCCGAGGTCGCCGAGGTCGAGGGTCGCGATCGCCGTCTCGAGCAGCGCCACGGCGTCGTCGACGACGCCCTGTGCGCCGGCCTGGTCGGCGACGTCGGCGGTCGAGCCGACCGCGGTGAGCAGGTCGGCGACCGAGGCCAGTGCCGTCGACGCCGTGGTCTGGGCCGTGTCGAGGACACCGTCGACCTCGTCGAGCGTGGTCGCGAGCGTGTCGTCGAGGTCGATCCCGAGTGCGCACGCGAGTCCGTCCAGCACCTCGCACGCCGTCACCGTGATGTCGGGCACGGTGAGGGAGAGCACCTCGAGGACCGAGGTCGCCCGGACGAAGTCGTCGTCGTCCTCGCGGACCACGTCGTCCTGGACGCCGAACAGCGTGAGCGCCACGCCGTCGCCGGCACCGACGCCGCCGACCGTGTCGAGGACGGTGCCCAGGGTGTCGTTGAACGCGGTGACGACCGGGTCGAGCGCGCTGCCACCGTCGCAGTCCGCGACCTCGACGGGGTCCATGCCCAGCGCGGTGACCGACGTGGTCCGGCACGTGTGCGTCGCGAACGAGGCGTCCAGCTGGCCGCCGACCGCCCGGACGTGCTGGTCGACCTCGATGTCGTCGATGGCGACCAGGCGGACGGCCAGCAGGTCCGCGACGAGCTGCTCGATCTCGTCGACCACAGCACCCAACGAGGCGCTGCCCCCGTCCAGCACCGCGGCGGCGTCGACGGCGGCCTGGACCGCGGTCGCGTAGGCGTCGACGGCTGCCTCGAGTGCGCTCACGGCGTCGGTGAGCGTGGCGAGGTGCTGGTCGATCTGGTCGGCGATGCAGTCACCGACGTCCTCGATCGTCGTCAGGCCTGCGCAGTCGGCGAGCAGTGGGTCGGTGAGGAACGTGGCGAGCTCGGTGACGTCGAGGGTCGCGAGGGTGGTCTCGAGCGCCTGCAGGGCGGCCAGCGTGCCGTCGTCCGCGAGCAGGAGGGCCTCGGCTGCGTCCTCGACGCCCACCGCCGCGGTCGCGGCGTCGGCCACCGCGACCACGAGGTCCTCCGTCGCGGCCACGACGTCCGAGGCCGCGTCGATGTTCGCCGGGACCGTGACGCCGAGCTGGTCGGCGAGTGCGACGAGGTCACGCAGCGGCAGCTGCCCGAGCACGCTCCCGAGGACGTGCGCGAGGTCGATGTCCACACCAGCGAGCATCAGGGTGTGCGTCGCCTCGGCCGCGCTGTCGTCGACGCTCGCCAGGGCGTCACTGACGGTGACGTCGAGCCCGAGGGCCTGCAGGACGGTCGCGCGCGTGGTCAGGGTCGTCAGCGTCGACTCCGCGGTGCGGGCGACGTCGTCGGCCACGGCGAGCACGCTGCCGACCGTCGCGCCGACCGTCCCCACGTCGGTCGCCCTGCTGAGGCTGAGCCCGTCGCTGCTGGTCTCGCCGTCGGACCGCACGCTGACGTCACCGAAGGTGGTGCCCGCGACGTCCAGCAGCGTGAGGCCGACCTGTGACCACGGCGCCAGCTCGACGCGATCGGCGTCGGTCGACGCCAGCAGCGACAGTCGGCCGACGTCGACCGGTACGTCGGCCGCCTCGACGTGGAGGGGGACGGAGGTCGTGGCGGCGGTGCCGCGTGCGGTCGTGGCGGCAGCAGCGGGCGTGGCCAGCAGCGACACCACCGTGATGGCCATCGTCGTGGTCAGCAGGGGACGGCGCATGGGGGACGGGCCTCGTTGTCGACGTGCCCGCATCGTCGTCGTGGCCGGACGTGACCTCCATGGGTGATTTGTCCCATCCTCGACGGGACGGCACCTGCCCGGGCCCGTGACGGCGGCGTGTCACCAGCCCCGGTCGCGCCACTCGTCGAGGTGGGGGCGCTCGGCACCCAGCGTCGTGTCGTCGCCGTGGCCCGGGTAGACCCACGTCTCGTCGGGCAGGCGGTCGAAGACGCGGTCCTGGATCCCGTCGATGAGCTGCCGGAACGCGTCGTCGTCACCGAACGTGTTGCCGACCCCGCCGGGGAACAGGGAGTCGCCGGTCACCAGGTGCGGGCGAGCCTCGCCGTGGACGAGGTAGAGCAGCGAGCCGTCGGTGTGCCCGGGGACGTGGAGGACCTCGACACGCAGTTCGCCGACCTCCAGCACCTCACCGTCCTCGAGCCAGCGGGCGCACGGGTGGGGGAAGAGCTCGGCGTCACCGCGGTGGCCCCAGACGGGCAGCCCGTGCTGGTGGGCGAGTCCGTCCCACGCACGGACGTGGTCCCAGTGCCCGTGGGTCTGCACGACCGCCAGGACGTCCACGTCGTGCGTCGCCTCGAGGATGCGGTCGGGCCGCGCCGCGGCGTCGACGACGAGCGCGGCCCCGGTCGTCGTGCAGGACAGGACGTAGACGTTGTTGTCCATCTCCTCGACCGAGAGCTTGCGGATCCGGACCGGACCGTCCTCGTGCTCGATCCAGTCGCCGTCCGGCTCCACGTGCCCGTCGTAGCCCACGGACCCCCCTTGTCTCGACGGCGACCGTAGGTCAGCAGGTGGTGTTCGTCAGGAGGTACGACCACGGTCGTAGGGACGTGGCCGGACGCGCCGGGGGCGTGGTGATCGAACGTCTGTTCGCCGACTGGCATCGGTCGGTACCGTTGCGCGTGGCCGTCCCCGCAGTCGGTGGGTCGGGCGAGGAGGTACGGGTGTCACGCGAGAACATCACGATCCGCGGCGCGCGGGAGCACAACCTCAAGGGCATCGACCTCGAGCTGCCGCGCGAGGCGATGATCGTGTTCACCGGGCTGTCCGGGTCCGGCAAGTCCAGCCTCGCGTTCGACACCATCTACGCCGAGGGTCAGCGCCGCTACGTCGAGTCGCTCAGCGCCTACGCACGACAGTTCCTCGGGCAGATGGACAAGCCCGACGTCGACTTCATCGAGGGGCTGTCGCCAGCGATCTCGATCGACCAGAAGTCCACGTCGCGCAACCCCCGCTCCACCGTCGGCACGATCACGGAGGTCTACGACTACCTCCGGCTCCTCTACGCCCGCATCGGCACACCGCACTGCCCCAACTGTGGCGAGCCGATCGCACGGCAGACCAGCGCGCAGATCGTCGACCAGGTCCTCGAGCTGCCGGAGGGCACCCGCTACCAGGTGCTCGCACCGGTGGTGCGCGGGCGCAAGGGGGAGTACGGGGCGCTGTTCCAGCAGCTCTCCGCGGACGGCTACGCCCGGGTCCGCGTCGACGGCGACGTCCACGGTGTGGACGAGGTGCCCAAGCTCGAGAAGCAGATCAAGCACGACATCCAGGTCGTGGTCGACCGCCTCGTTGCCAAGGACGACATCCGCAGGCGTCTGAGCGACTCGATCGAGACAGCGTTGTCGCTGGCCGAGGGGGTCGTCGAGATCGAGGTCCTGCCGGGCCGCGACGCACCCGACGACGCCGAGCCGGAGCTGTTGCGGTTCTCGGAGCACCTCGCCTGCGCGAACTGCGGCCTGAGCTTCGACCAGCTCCAGCCGCGGACGTTCTCCTTCAACTCGCCCTACGGCGCGTGCGAGACCTGCTCGGGCCTGGGGACCCAGCTGCGGGTGGACCCGGAGCTCGTGGTCGGCGACGACGAGCTCGCCGTCGGGGACGGCGTGATCGTCCCCTGGTCGTCGGGGCACCAGTCGCGGTACTACAGCCAGCTCCTGCGCGCCGTCGTCGCGCACATGGGGGAGGACCCGGACGCCCCGTGGCGCGAGCTCACCGAGGCGACGCGACAGGTCGTGCTCGACGGCCTGGACGAGAAGGTGCACGTCACCTACACGAACCGTCACGGCCGCACGCGTTCGTACAAGGCGAACTTCGAGGGCGTGCTCGGCCAGCTCGCCCGCAAGCGCAACGAGACCGACAGCGACTGGTCCCGGCAGCAGGTCGAGCAGTACATGCGGGAGATCCCGTGTCCGACCTGCCATGGCGCGCGGCTCCGGCCGCTCGTCCTCGGCGTCACCGTCGGCGGCGCGAACATCGCCGAGCTCACGGCGAAGTCGGTGCGCGACGCCCACGACTTCGTCGAGCGGCTCGAGCTGACCGAGCGCGAGGCGATCATCGGTGAGCGGATCCTCAAGGAGGTCCGCGCGCGGCTGCGGTTCCTGCTCGACGTCGGGCTCGAGTACCTCACGCTGGACCGTGCGGCGGGCTCCCTGTCCGGGGGCGAGGCCCAGCGCATCCGGCTGGCGACGCAGATCGGCGCCGGCCTCGTCGGCGTGCTGTACGTCCTCGACGAGCCGTCGATCGGGCTCCACCAGCGCGACAACGAACGGCTGATCGAGACCCTGATCCGGCTGCGCGACCTCGGCAACACCCTGATCGTCGTCGAGCACGACGAGGCGACGATGGAGGCCGCGGACCACATCGTGGACATCGGTCCGGGCGCGGGTGAGCACGGCGGCGAGATCGTGCACAGCGGGTCACTCGCCCAGCTCAAGCAACTGACGCGCAAGTCGTTGACGGGTGCCTACCTGGCGGGGGAGCGGTCCATCGACGTCCCGTCCGAGCGGCGCAGTGGCAGCGGGGAGCAGCTCACCGTCGTCGGTGCGGCCGAGCACAACCTGGACGAGATCGACGTCTCGTTCCCGCTCGGCACCTTCACGGCCGTCACCGGCGTGTCGGGCTCGGGCAAGTCGAGCCTCGTGAACGCGATCCTCAGCAAGGCCCTGATGCGGCACGTCTACTCGTCCCGCGAGGCGCCCGGACGACACACCCGGATCGAGGGGCTGGACCACGTCGACAAGGCGGTCGTCGTCGACCAGTCACCGATCGGCCGCACACCGCGCTCGAACCCGGCGACGTACAC
>CAYMGL010000054.1:0-12946 GCA_964389945.1 uncultured Actinomycetota bacterium | reverse complement strand
CTCGTGGTCACGCAGCCACCGGTGGCGCGGCACCACCTCCAGACGTTGGTGGACGGCCTGCGGGCGGACGACCACCGGGTCGAGGTCATCGAGGTCCCCGACGGGGAGGGCGCGAAGTCGCCCGAGGTGCTCGCGATGCTGTGGCGCAAGGCGGCCGAGATCCCGCTGACCCGCCGGGACGTCGTCGTGGCGCTGGGCGGGGGAGTGGTCGGTGACCTCGCCGGCTTCCTCGCAGCCACGTGGAACCGCGGGATCAGTGTCGTCCAGGTGCCCACCACGCTCCTGGCGCAGGTGGATGCCGCCGTCGGCGGCAAGACCGGCATCAACCTGCCGGAGGGCAAGAACCTCGTCGGCGCGTTCCACCAGCCACTGGCCGTCGTGACGGACGTCGACACGCTCGCCACCCTTGACGAACGGACTCGCCGCGAGGGGCTCGCCGAGGTCGTCAAGGCCGGCCTGCTCCGCGACGAGCGGATCCTGGAACTGCTCGAGGAGGCGGCCCCGGCATCAACCGGCCCGGTCGACGAGCGCACCGTCGAGCTCGTGCGTCGTGCGGTCGCGGTCAAGGCGGCGGTGGTCGCGGCCGACGAACGGGAGGCCGGGGAGCGGGCCTTCCTCAACCTGGGCCACACCATCGGTCACGCCATCGAGACGATCGAGGGGTACGGGGCGTGGCTGCACGGTGAGGCGGTGTCGGCCGGGATCGTGGCCGCGCTGCGGATCGGGCAGGCGATGGGGACGACGGCGGTTGGCGTGGCCGAACGCGCGGAGCAGCTGTTGGTCGACCTGGGTCTGCCGACGAGGCTGCCCGCGCTGCCCCATGACGAGCTCTGGCAGGTGATGGCCCGCGACAAGAAGGCAGACCGTGGTGTCCGGTTCGTGCTGCTCGAAGCCGTCGGTGTCCCTGTCCTGGCGACGCCTGACCGGGCGATCGTGGACGACGTCGTGGCGCACCTGACCGCCTGACGCCCGCGCGCTCAGTGGTCGTGGTCCTCGAGCGGCTCGCTCTCGGGGCCGAGCAGCCAGGTGGTCTCGAGCAGGCGTGCCTCCACGGTCCCCCATGGCCACGACACGGTCAGGAGCGGCTCCGTGAGCAGCGACGCCCGGGTGTCCGCCGACAGCCGGTAGCGCAGCAGGACGTGCGAACCCGGTGTCCAGTCGCGCCCGTCGGCTCCGTAGGTCTGAGTCACCGCCCCGCTCGGACCGATGAGGATGGTCGGTGCGCCCGTCACCGCGTCCGCGAAGGGTTCCCCGACGATGCCACCAGTGGGGTCGAGGGCGACGTCGGCGTCGTTGACCAGCTCCAGGACCACCTCGGAGCGCTCGGGGTAGTGGCGCAGCCGCATCGCGGCACGAACCTGCCCGTCGGCCTCCGCACTGGCGAACTGCCAGGCCACCATGCAGTCGTGGACGACGCGGCCGGTCTCGGTGACGCACCACCGCGTCCCGTCCGCCGTCGTGACGACGTGGGCGTGGGTGCCCTCGACGACCACCTCACCGTCGTTGCGCAGCGGGCCGGCCACGTCGAGGTCGAGCGGCCCGTCCGCCAGGAGCCCCTGCGCGACGTCGGCGGGGAGCGACGCTGCGGCCACGCTGTCGACGGCCAACGGGTCGCCGGCCACGTACACCGCGGCCACGGCATCGCGAGCGAGGTCGTGGTCGTCGTCCGGTGCCAGCAGCACGGCGAGGGCGCCGACGACCAGGATCGTGCCGGCCAGCACCGTCCACCGCGCCGGTCCGTGCCCCCGGACCGGCACACCCACCTCGTCCTGGACGTTCAGCGCTCGTCCCATCGGACCACCGACACACCGCCGCTGCCGCTGTCGGTGAAGCCGAAGGCGTTGCGCACGACCGGGTCGTAGGTGAACTCGAAGTTGTTGCAGTCGTGGAGCTTGCCACCGACCTGCGCCCCGTAGATCCGGGCCTCGTTCTTGGGGTCGTAGTTGTGCCAGTGCTGGTCGGCGGCGGTCGAGGTCTGGCTGCCGGCGTTCCACTCGGCGGAGTACACCAGTCCGCGGATGTAGGTGGCGTTGGACTTCGCGAGCTCGAGGTCTGCGTTCGTCTCCCAGGAGCTGTCGTCGTCGAAGTCCTTGCCGTCGATCTTGTCGCCGGCCGCGAGGACGGCTGGTTCCACCGAGCTGAAGCCGCTTGACGGGCCGACGTCGTTGCCCGCGTTGTCCCGGTTGAGGAAGTAGTTGAGGTTGACGTCACCGGGCTGGCTGGCGTCGATGAAGTCGGTCCGGTTGCCGCGACCGACCATGTAGAGGCGGCCCTGCATCGTCATGCCCCCGTTCGGCGTGACCAGCGACCCCGCGATGACGACGGGTGGCGGCCCACCAGTGAACGACAGACCGTTGCTGGCCATGGCCGAGGTGATCGCGGTGAGCGTGAAGTCGACGCCGCCGTAGACGTACCAGTCGCCGCGGACGAGGAGGTAGGCAGGCTTGGTCGTCGTGTCGGTCCACGGCGTGTGGCTCGCGGTGCGGTAGAAGCCGTTCGCGGGGTTGGTGATGAACTGGAAGAAGGCGGTGTCGCTGTTCCAGACGTGCTGCTTGCCGCAGCTGAGCAGCGCCGGGTCGCTGGTCGGGCAGGTCCCGCTCTGCTGCTGCAGCGCCCGCACCTTGTAGGTGGTCTCGAAGTCGAGCGACGGGAAGGGGATCGTCGCAGGCGGGTTGGGCGGGCGTGAGACGGTGCCCGTGATGGTGCCGTTGGTGGTGTTGAACGTGCCGCCGGCAGCGACGTTGGCGTCACCGTCGATGCGCCCGTTGGTGGTGAGGACCAGACCACCGGCCTGGACGGTCCCGGCGATGCGCACGCCGGCGACGAACGGCCGGATGCCGCCGCAGCCGTTCGTGCCGGCACCGGTCGGTGCCACCGCACCCGGGTAGCACAGGTTCCCGTTGCCGATGTCGTAGCGCCACGTGTAGCCGCCGGGCGGCACGTTGCCCCCGCCGTACGAGAGGTTGGGGTGGCTGCCGAGGGAGGCCTGCTTGGCAGGGGCTTCGATCGTGCCGACCGCACTGAACGTGCCGTCGTTGGTCCCGACCGGGTCGGAGAGGTCGAACTCGGCCGAGCCGTCGATCTTCGCGTCACCGTTGGTGTGCACGCCCCCCGTGGTGAACACCCGCGGTGCGAGCCACGTCGACCCGGAGTGGTGGTGGATGTCGATGCCGCTGTCGGCGAACATGGCGAAGCCGAAGGCGGCCGGGGCATCACGCTCGACGACGACCTCGATGTCGACGGTGTCGCCGGAGCCGGTGGGGTACTCGCCGGTGACGTTGATCGTCCGCTGCGTCCCGGAACCGCTCACCGTCCCGGTCCAGCTGCCGTCACCCAGGACACCGGTGAAGGTCTGGCCGACGTAGTCGTCCCACTGTGACCCCGTGAGGCCGAGCTCGTAGATCAGTTCCTCGGCGCCACCGTCGGCCACGCCCCGGGCGGAGGTGACGTTGCGCTGCTCGCGGGTGTTGAGCTCCGTGTTGCGCATCGAGGCGAAGGCGGTGACCGCCAGGACCGACATGACCAGTGCGAGGATCAGGACGACGGCGAGGCCGTAGCCCTCCTCGTCGGGACGGTGTGCGCGGGTGACCGGGTGCATCAGCTCCTCCAGTTGCGGAGATGGATCAGCGAGGACAGGTCCTGGCAGCCGTCGTCGGCGTTGCCCGACGTGGTGAGGACGAAGCGGACCTCGACCGAGGCGATGCGTCCGTAGAGGCTGGGGGAGACGGGCGGCGCGAGTTCTGCGAGCGACCCGTCCGTCGAGCGTTCGAAGTAGCGGAACACCGGCACGGCGGTGCCGAGGGCTGGGCACGGTCCGGTGTCGAGCACGGCGTTCTGGATGCGGTCGGTCACCTGGGAGGTCCCGCCCTGCGGGGTCGGCTGGTACGTGGTGCAGGCCGGGTTCTGGCACTCCATCGTCGTCTGCGAGAGCGTGTCGGCGGTGAGGCGGTACCGCAGCCGCTCGATGACGTCGTCGTTGTCGATGTCGGCGAAGAAGATGACGTCGTCGGGCAGTGCCTCCTCGAAGATCGTCGAGTTGGACGGGCCCCTGCCCTCCGGGTAGGTGGCCTGGCGCAGTGAGCGGGTGACGCGTTCGAGGGCCACCTGGTTCAGGCTCTGGGTGTAGCTCTCCTCGATCGAGTACCGCGACGCGCGGGTGAGGGTGATGGTCGTCGCGGCGACGGCGCCCATCACCACCAGCCCGATCGAGGTGGTGACGAGCAGTTCGACGAGGGTCATGCCGTCCTCGCCGCGCAGGTTCCCGCGGAGCGCGCTCAGCATGGCGAGGTCACCTTGTCCTCGCTGTTCTCCGGGATGTCGTTGATCTCGTGCAGCTTCACGTCGTTCTTGCTCGTGTCACCGGGCCGCACCGCCTGGCGGTTCGCATCGGTGAAGACGGTCTCCCACTGGCCCAGGCTGCGCTCGCACTCGATCCAGACGTCGAAGTAGTCGAACCGGTAGTTGACCTTCGCGCGGAACTCGTGGTTGCCGCCGGTGTTCACCTGCTTCGGCCCGTCCAGCACGTCCGTGGAGCCACCGACCTTGCGGATGCGCATGCGGTAGTTGCGGTTGATGCCGGTCTCGTTCTTGATCTTCCACTTGAACTCGAACGCGTCGGTCGAGGTCGGCGTGGGGCTGGGGGTCGGGCTCGGGCTCGTCGTCGGCGACGGGCTGGGAGCGGGACTCGGGGCGACGTCGACGCCGTAGTTCAGGGTGACGGTGCCGCCCGGCGTGCCGTCCTCGTTGTCCGGGCGGGCGCAGAGCTCGCCGGTCAGCAGTGGTCGCCCGCTCGCGACGACCGTGACGCTGTAGATGCCCGAGGGGAGGGCCGTGAACTCGGCGACGCCGTCGACGGTGGTGACCGGTCCGAACGACGCGAGGTCGCCGAACGTCTTCCTGACGGTGACCTCCGCCCCGTTGACCAGGTCGTCACTGTCGCGGACCGTGACCACGGAGGTGCCGGGACCGAGCTCCGTGTCGCAGGGCACGAAGCGCCAGGTGAACGACACGCTCGTGACCTGCCCCGCGGCGACCGAACAGGCCTTCGTCGTCGGACCGACGGGCTCCCAGAGGATGCTCGGCGCGGCCGAGCTGCAGAAGCCGGCCCCGGTGGGGATGCCATAGATCGTGTTGTAGCCCTCGACCGCGGTGTCCTCGTAGTCGGTGCTGCCCATCGTGACCTTGATGGGGAACTCGTCCTCGACGTTCTCGAAGCGTGCACCGGTCTCGTCGAGGATCTCGAACGCGATCCCCTGGGGCGGTGACGGTGCCTTCGTCCCGTCCTGCCGGATGTTGGTGACGATCGTGACGTCCCCCCCACGCTGGTGGGTCCAGGCCACCTCGACGATGACGCGCTTGTAGTCGACCGTGTCGCCGTCGACGTCCGACGCAGCGACACCATCGGCCGCATCGTCGATGCCGAGCACCCACCGGGTGACCGTGTAGTCACCGGTCAGGTCGGTGACGGTCTCGACGTGGGGCGGGCAGTCCGTGCAGCCGCTCAACTTGATCACGGGGTGGGGCCCCGTGCCGTCGTCATGGGTCGCCGGGAGCGTCCCGTCGTCGTCGAGGGCGACGGTGTCGAAGGTGAAGGTCCGGTACTCCTCGACCTGCGCGTTCGCGGTCGCCGATGCGACGGCGACTGCACGCGCCTGTCGGCTTGTGACGAGCGTGAGGCCCACCGTGGTCAGCGAGGCGCCCACCATGATCATCAGCAGGAACGCCGCCACGAGCAACTCGACGATCGTCATCCCGTCGTCGTTCTGGACGGTCGCCCGGGGGGTGCGGACCATGCTCTGTCCTGCTCGTGCATGCCCCGCCGCGGTGTGGTCCCCGGCGTGGCAGTGGGCGCAGGATAACGCTGGGGGCACTCCTGCCCCAGTAAGATCGACCCGTTCTTGCATGAACTTTAGGGGTACCGAGCTGTGCTCCCGGCCGGTCCGGACCGCCCGCGGTGGCACCCGGCGATGACGGCGATGACACGGTCCGTCCGCCTCGCTCCTCGACGGCGTAGGGTCCCCGGTGCTCGCGGCACCCCGACCGGAGGGTCGTGCGACGTGGTGCTCGACGAGCGGCCGGAGCAGCCGGACGACGGGGGGTCGTGTGGGCGATGACCAGGACTGGGCGGCGTGGCTGGACCTCGACGCCAGCGGCTACCTGCCTGCCCCCGACCACGGGTCGAGGCGGGCGCGGCTGCAGGGGGTGCTCGACGGGCTCGCACCGTCGCCCCACAGTGCTGCGCTGCTCGTCACGGGCGCCGCGAACGTCCGCTGGGCGACCGGCTTCACGGGCTCCTTCGGCGCCCTGCTGCTGACGCCTGACGACGCGACGCTGCTGACCGACCCGCGCTACGAGGGGCGGGTGAGCGTCGAATGCGCCGGGCTGGACGCGCACATCACGCGCAACGTCGTCGAGGGCGCGCTGGCGCTGGCGGTCGGCGCCGGTGTCGACCGCCTCTGCTTCGAGGGGGACCACGTCTCGCACCGCGTGGGCACCGAGCTGCAGGGCGAGGCTGCGGAGACAGGGCTGGCCGACCTCGTGTCCGTCCACGGCGTCGTCGAGCGGCTCCGGGCCACCAAGGACGACGCCGAGCTGGCCCGTCTCGCCCGTGCGTGCGCGATCTCCGAGGACGTCCTGGACCGCGTGCTGTCCCTGGGGCTGGCCGGGCGCACGGAGCGTGAGGTGGCACGGCTGGTCGAGCAGGGCTTCCGGGACCGTGACGCCGACGTCGGGTTCTCGACGATCGTCGCGGCCGGTGCCAACGGCGCCGTGCCGCACCACGAGCCGAGCACGCGGGTGATCGACGAGGGCGAGCTGGTCACGATCGACTGTGGGGCCCGGGTCGACGGCTACCACGCCGACACGACGCGGACCGTGGCCGCGGGTGCCCTGCCCACGGGGGACGCCGCCGAGCTCCTCGAGGTCTTCGACGTGGTCGCCGCGGCGCAGCAGCTCGGCGTCGACGCCGTGGTCGACGGCACGCCGACGAGGGTCGTCGACGCGGCTGCGCGCGAGCACGTGACCAGTGCTGGGTACGGCGAGCAGTTCGTGCACGGGACGGGGCACGGCGTCGGCCTGGAGATCCACGAGGCGCCTGCGGTGGCGGTGACCGCCTCGGCTACGCTCGAACCGCGCACGGTGCTGACGGTCGAACCCGGGGTCTACCTGCCAGGCCGTGGCGGCGTGCGCATCGAGGACACGGTCGTGGTCACCGACGACGGTCCGGCCCTGCGCCTCACGACCTCCCCCCACGAGCTGCTCGTGGTCTGACCCACGCGACGGAGCAAACGCCTTGGTCTCGACGAACAACCTCAAGAACGGCATGACGCTGCTGCTGGACGGCAAGCTGTGGTCCGTCGTGAGCAACGAGCACCACAAGCCCGGCAAGGGCCAGGCCGTCGTGCGCACGAAGCTCAAGGAGGTCGAGTCGGGCAAGGTCGTCGAGCGCACCTTCCGCTCGGCCGAGGACGTCGAACAGGCCTACCTCGAGCGCAAGCGCCTGCAGTACCTCTACCAGCAGGGCGAGGACCACGTCCTGATGAACTCCGAGACGTACGAGCAGCGCTACCTCAGCGAGGAGGTGTTCGGCGACGCGACCAAGTGGATCCTCGAGGGCCAGGAGGTCGAGGTCACCGAGTACGACGGACGCATCGTCGGCATCGAACTGCCGTCCACGGTGGACCTCGAGGTGACCTACACGGAGCCGGGGCTCGCGGGCAACACGGCGACCAACACCCTGAAGCCGGCGACGCTCGAGACGGGCGTCGAGGTCGACGTCCCGCTGTTCATCGAGATCGGCGAGAAGATCAAGGTCAACACGTCCACCGGCGAGTACCAGTCGCGCGCGTGACCGACGACATGCAGACCACCGACGCTCCTCGCCCGGGCACCACGCATCCGCACCTGGCTCGCGAACGTGCGCTGAAGGTGCTGTTCGCCGCCGACGTCCGCGGCGTCGACCCGCGCGTGCTGCTCGACGAGGTCGCCACCCGCCCCGCCGACCTCGAGCTCCTCGACGAGCTGGAGCCGGACCAGGAGCAGGTCGCCGGTGACGAGGAGCTCCAGCTCGAGCTCACCCGCCGCCGTCGCCTGCCGCTGGACGACTACACGCGTGACCTGGTCGCCGGTGTCGCCGCCCGCCGTTCGGCGATCGACGACGTGCTCGGCGAGGTGGCGGACCGGTGGCCCGTCCACCGCATGCCGGCGCTGGACCGCAACCTCCTCCGGCTCGCCGTGTACGAGCTGGCCGAGCAGGACACCCCCGACGCGGTGGTGATCGACGAGGCCGTCTCGCTGGCGATCGCGTTCGCCGGGGAGAAGGCCCGGGGCTTCGTCAACGGTGTGCTCGAGACGGTCCGGCAGCAGGTCGTCGCGGGTGAGGTGTCGCTGACGGTCACGGCCGTGGCCGCCGAGGACGCGCCCGTGTCCGGCAGCGACGACGACCCGTCGGAACCGACCGACGTGGACGTCGCGGCCGCCTCGCGCCAGGACGACCTCGACGGGGCGGACGACGTCGACGACGTCGACGATCTCGACGACATCGAGGAGGTCGATCCTGCGGCGCAGGAGGCGTACGACCTGGCGCTGGACCTGCTGGACGGCGAGGGCGACTTCGACGCCTGGGGCGACACCTCGGCCGACGACGACGACCGGTTCGCCGACGTCTCGCTGGACGACGAGGACCTGGACGACGACCTCGCGGAGCAGCTCGGGCTCGACGACGAGCTCCGCGACGAGGACGACGCGCTCTGGTGACACCTGTTCGCGGTGTGGTCGGCCGGTCCGGTAGGGTCGCCGACGGCCCCGCCGACACCTCGGTGGGCATCCTTTAACGACCGGTCCCGTGAGGCCGGGAAGGAGCGCCACGTGCAACGTCCTGCCTGTGTCCGCATCGGTTGTCGGATCCAGGGCGTGACGTCGTGACGTGGCTCCTCGACGCCGACGACATCCAGCGTGCGCTGACACGCCTCGCCCACGAGGTCGTCGAGGCCCAGGGCGGCGCGGACGACCTGGTGCTGCTCGGCATCCAGACCCGCGGTGTTCCGCTGGCGCGGCGGCTGAAGACGGTCATCGACCGCATCGAGGACGCGGACGTGCCGTGCGGGTCGCTCGACGTCACGCTCTTCCGTGACGACGTCCGCAGCGGCGCGCCGCGCCCCCTGGGCCAGACCGACGTGCCGGTCGACCTGACGGGCAGGACGGTCGTCCTCGTCGACGACGTGCTGTTCACCGGCCGCACGATCCGGGCGGCCCTCGACGCCTGCCTCGAGCTCGGCCGCCCGGCGGCCGTGCGCCTCGTCGTGCTCGTCGACCGCGGGCACCGGCAGCTGCCGATCCGGGCGGACCACGTCGGCAAGAACGTGCCGACCGCCTTGGCGCAGCGCGTGTCGGTGACCCTCGCCGAGGTCGACGGTGAGGACGCGGTGACCGTCGACGACGAGCAGGGACGCGGGCTGGGCGACCCGCCCCAGGACGCACCGACGCCCGACCGGACCGACGGAGGTGCCGCATGACCCGGCTGCCCCGCAACCTCATCTCGATCGAGGACCTCGACCGTGACCAGCTGACGCTGGTCCTCGACACCGCCGAGCAGATGGCCGAGATCGGCGAACGACCGATCAAGAAGGTCCCGACGCTGCGCGGCCTCACGGTCTGCAACCTGTTCCTGGAGGACTCGACGCGGACGCGGATCAGCTTCGACATCGCTGCGAAGCGACTGTCGGCCGACGTCATCAACTTCTCGGCGAAGGGCTCCTCGGTCAGCAAGGGGGAGTCGTTCAAGGACACCGCCCTGACGCTGGACGCCCTGGGCGTCGACGCGGCAGTGGTGCGCAGCTCCAGCAGCGGCGCACCCCTGCAGCTGAGCCAGTACCTGGACGTGCCGGTGCTCAACGCCGGTGACGGCTGGCACCAGCACCCCACGCAGGCCCTGCTGGACGCCTTCACGATCCGCCGGCACTTCGACCGGCTCGAGGGGCTCACCGTCACGATCTGCGGCGACATCCTGCACAGCCGGGTCGCGCGCAGCGAGGTGCAGGCGCTCACGCTCGCCGGCTGCACCGTGCGGGTCTGCGCCCCGCCGACGCTCCTGCCGCCGCACATCGAGGCGTGGACGATGGGCCGCGACATCGAGGTCGTCGCCGACATCGACGACGCGCTGGCGGACACCGACGTGCTCTACCTGCTCCGCGTCCAGCGCGAGCGGATGCACCGTGCGTTCTTCCCCTCCAGCACCGAGTACGCCCGCTACTACGGGGTGGACGCCGCCCGGATGGCCCGACTCCCCGACCAGGCGGTCGTGCTGCACCCGGGGCCGATGAACCGCGGCGTCGAGATCACGCCTGACGTCGCCGACTCGGAGCGCGCGTTGATCACCGACCAGGTCACGAACGGCATCAGCGTGCGCATGGCGTGCCTCTACCTCCTGCTGGCCGGCAGCGCGGACGAGGCACCCCCGATCGAGGACCGTGCCCCTGCTGCCGTGGGGGGTGGCGCATGAGCCGCGTCCTGCTGCGTGGTGGCCGGGTCGTGGACCCCGTCGCCGGGACCGACACGACGGCCGACGTGCTCGTCGACGGTGACACCGTCGTCGAGGTCGGCAGCGGCCTCGACGACACCGGTGCCGAGGTCGTCGACGTCACCGACATGGTCGTCACCGCCGGGTTCGTGGACCTGCACACCCACCTGCGCGAACCCGGGTTCGAGGACGCCGAGGACGTCGCCACCGGGTCCGCGGCCGGGGCCGCGGGCGGCTACACGGCCCTGTGCGCGATGGCCAACACCGACCCGGTCTGCGACTCGGCGGCCGTCGCCGAGATGGTGTGGCGGCGCGGGCGCGAGGTCGGACTGGTCGACGTCTTCCCGGTCGGCGCGATCACGAAGGGGCTCGCCGGCACGCAGCTGGCCGAGCTGGGGGAGCTGCACGGGTCGAAGGCCCGTGTGGACTGCTTCTCCGACGACGGGCACCCGGTCGCCGACTCGCTGATCATGCGGCGGGCGCTGCAGTACGCCACACGCTTCGACGCCGTGATCATGAACCACAGCGAGGACCCCGACCTCACGGCCGACGCCCAGATGAACGAGGGGCGGATGTCGTCGCTCCTCGGGCTCGCCGGCTGGCCCCACGAGGCCGAGGAGGTCATGATCGCGCGTGACCTGATCCTCGCCGCCGGCGTCGGCGCGCGGCTCCACGTCCCGCACGTCACCACGGCGCAGGCGGCCGAGCTCATCCGCCAGGCCAAGGCGCGCGGTGTCCGCGTGACGGCCGAGGTGACACCGCACCACCTCAGCATCGACGACTCGGTCGTCGCGACCTACGACAGCCGCTACAAGGTCAACCCGCCCGTGCGCACCACCGCGGACGTCGAGGCACTGCGCGCGGCGCTGGCCGACGGGACGATCGACGCCGTCGCCACCGACCACGCCCCCCACGCGCCCGAGACCAAGGACGTCGAGTGGGACGTCGCCCCCTGCGGCATGCTCGGCCTCGAGACCGCGTTCGCGGTCGTGCACACCGATCTCGTGGAGGCCGGCGTCCTCGACCTCGTCACGGCGATCCGACGCTTCACGACCGGCCCCGCCGGCGTGCGTGACGTCGGCGGGCACGGTGGCGCCGTCGCGCCGGGCGCCCCCGCCAACCTGACCGTGCTCGACCTGACGACGACGTGGACCGTGGCCGGTCCCGCACTACGGTCCAGAGCGCGCAACACACCCTTCGAGGGCCGCGAGCTGACCGGCAGGCCGGTCCACACGCTCCTCGGTGGACGGTTCACCCTTCGCGACCTGGAGGTCCAGCACTGATGGCCGGTACGGACGCACTTCTCGTCCTCGAGGACGGCTTCCACGTCCGTGGCACCGGGTTCGGTGCCACCGGCACCGCGTTCGGTGAGGCGGTGTTCAACACCGGCATGACGGGCTACCAGGAGGTTCTGACCGACCCCTCGTACTGCCGTCAGCTGGTCACGATGACCTCGACGCACGTGGGCAACTACGGGATGAACGCGGCGGACGCCGAGTCCGACCGGATCCAGGTCGCCGGCTTCATCGTCCGCGAGGCCGCACGACGCCCCAGCAGCTGGCGTGCCGAGCAGGGCCTGCGCGAGGCACTGGCCGACGCCGACGTCGTCGGCATGGAGGGCGTCGACACCCGCGCGATCACCCGCCACGTCCGCGAGCAGGGGGCCATGCGTGCGGCCCTGTCGACCGAGGTCCTCGACGTCGACGAGCTGCTCCGGCAGGTGCAGGACTCGCCGGGGATGGTCGGCGCCGACCTCGCGTCGGTCGTCACCACCGACGAGCCCTACGACGCGGAGGCGGACGGCGAGGCGCGGTTCAAGGTCGTCGCGGTCGACTTCGGCATCAAGCGCAACATCGTCCGGATGCTGACCGAGCGCGGCTGCGACGTGCGGGTCCTGCCCGCGAGCGCCACGCCCGACGACGTCCTCGAGCACGACCCGGACGGGATCTTCCTGTCGCCCGGCCCCGGCGACCCTGCGGCCGTGACCCAGGGCATCGCCACGACGGCGGCCGTGCTCGGCGAGAAGCCGGTCTTCGGCATCTGCCTCGGGTCGCAGCTGCTCGGCCGGGCCCTCGGCGCCGACACCGCGAAGCTCCGCTTCGGACACCGTGGGGTGAACCAGCCGGTCCTGCGCCGTGAGGACGGCGTGGTCGAGATCACCAGCCACAACCACGGGTTCGCGGTCCGGGCGGAGTCCCTCGGCCGCGAGACCGGGGAGCTGACCTTCGACACCGCCGACCACGGCACGGTCGAGGTCAGCCACTACAACCTCAACGACGACGTCGTGGAGGGGCTGCACTGCCGGGACATCCCTGCGTTCACCGTGCAGTACCACCCCGAGGCAGCGCCGGGTCCGCACGACGCCGCCTACCTGTTCGACCGGTTCACCGACCTGATGGCCACACAGAGCTAGGAGCCGCTCATGGCTGA
>CAYMGL010000053.1:0-13024 GCA_964389945.1 uncultured Actinomycetota bacterium | reverse complement strand
TACTCGACGGACGCGAACATCTGGGGGGCGACCCACGAGGCGAAGAGCCTGGAGCACCTCGACGTCTCGCTGGAGTCGATCGAGCCGATCATGGGCGTGCGCTTCTGGGACCCGGAGGTCGAGATCGAGCCCGAGGACGTGACGGTCACGTTCGAGGCCGGTCGGCCCGTCGCGATCAACGGCGCGTCGTACGAGGACCCCGTCGAGCTGGTCCTGGAGGCGAACACCATCGGCGGTCGCCACGGCCTCGGCATGTCCGACCAGATCGAGAACCGGATCATCGAGGCGAAGTCCCGCGGCATCTACGAGGCGCCCGGCATGGCGCTGCTGTTCATCGCCTACGAGCGGCTGCTCAACGCCATCCACAACGAGGACACGATCGAGGCCTACCACCAGCAGGGTCGCCGCCTCGGACGGCTGCTCTACGAGGGCCGGTGGCTGGAGCCGCAGTCGCTGATGATGCGCGAGGCCACCCAGCGCTGGGTCGCGTCGCTGGTCAGCGGTGAGGTCGTGCTGCGGCTGCGCCGGGGCGAGGACTGGACGATCCTCGAGACCCGGGGCGACCGCTTCTCGTACCACCCCGACAAGCTGTCGATGGAGCGTGTCGAGGACGCCGCCTTCGGTCCGACCGATCGCATCGGCCAGCTGACGATGCGCAACCTCGACATCGCCGACTCCCGCGACAAGCTCGAGCAGTACGCCGGGCAGCCCCTCGACCAGGGGACCCTGCTCGTCGAGCACGGGACCCTGTTCGGTGACCTGCCGGAGGGCGGCTTCCCGAAGATCGCCACCAACCCCGAGCGCGACGGGTCCGAGGAGGTCGCGCTGGACGGCGCCGCCATCGAGTCCGGCGTCGACTGAGGAGCCGACATGTCACTGCGCGTCCGCAACCTGCAGGTCGACGTGCCCGACGAGGACCACGACGCCGCGCTGGCCTGGTGGGCGGCCGCGCTCGGGGGGGCACCCCGTGCGACCGACGAGCCCGAGTACACGCACCTGGACGGGGTGCGGGCGCCCATCGGGGTGCACGTGCAGCGGCTCGTCGACGGCGTCGCCGGCTACCACCTCGACCTGGAGACCGACGGCGACCTCGACGATGCCGTGCGCCGGCTCCGCGAGCTCGGGGCGACCGACGTCGGTGCGCTGCCCGGCGGCGAGCCCGGACGGATCCTCGCCGATCCGGCCGGCCTGCCGTTCTGCGTCACGGCCACGGGGCAGGTACAGGAGCTCGACGACGACGCCGAGGCCGCGCACCTCCACGCGGTCGTGCTGGACGTGCCGGCCGAGCTCGTGGACGCCGAGACCGCCTTCTGGGCGGCCGCCTTCGACGGCGAGGTCGTCGAACCCCACCCCGACTACCCGGAGTTCACCGCGGTCCGGGGCCTCACCGGGCCGGGCGGCCGGCTGGGCGTGCTCGTGCAGACGCTGGGGACCGGGGCGCCGCGGGTGCACGTGGACCTCCTGGTCACGGACGCGGCGGCCCGCGACGCGGAGGCGGCACGGCTGGTCGCCCTCGGGGCGACGGTGACGACCGAGCAGGCGTGGGTCGTGCTCGCGGCGCCCGGCGGCCACCCCGTGTGCGTCGTGCCGGCGGACGGTTGAGCGTTATGGTCACCACGACGGCCCCAACCACCGCGGAGCAGCACCGTTGAGCGACGAGCAGCAGACCGACGCCACCGGCGAGGGCCGGCTGTGGGGTGCGCGCATCGCGGACGGCCCGGCGCCGGCCGCCTGGGCCCTCGGCGTCTCGACGCACTTCGACACCCGGCTGTGGGCCGAGGACCTGGACGGGTCGCTCGCCCATGCCGCGGAGCTGCACCGCATCGGCCTCCTGGACGACGACGAGCACGAACGCATGGCGGCGAAGCTGCGCGAGGCGAAGCAGCTGTTCCTCACTGGTGCGTTCCCGCTCCGCGAGGACGACGAGGACGTCCACGGCGCCATCGAGCGCTGGCTCGTCGACGAGCTGGGACCGCTCGGCGGCAAGCTCCGCGCCGGCCGCAGTCGCAACGACCAGATCGCCGGTGACCTGCGGCTGTACCTCCGCCGTCGCACGGCCGAGCTCACCGACCACGTGCGCAACCTCCAGCGCGCCCTGTGCGACCAGGCGGAGGCACACCTCGGGGTGCTGGCACCAGGGATGACGCACCTCCAGCGGGGCCAGCCGGTGCTGCTCAGCCACGCGCTGCTGAGCTGGGTGTGGATGCTCCAACGTGACGTCGGTCGGCTGCGCGACTTCGCCGACCGCGCCGACGAGTCCGTGCTCGGTGCGGCCGCGATGGCCGGGACGACGCTGCCGCTCGACCCGGCGCGGACGGCCGAGGACCTCGGGTTCAGCCGGGTGGCGCACAACTCGATGGATGCCGTGGCGAGTCGCGACCTCGCCGCCGAGTTCCTGGCCGCCTGCGCGATCCTCGGGGTGACCTGCTCGCGGATGGGGGAGGAGCTCGTCCTGTGGGCCAGCGCCGAGTTCGGCTTCGCCCGGCCCGGCGACGCGTGGACCACGGGCAGCTCGATCATGCCGCAGAAGCGCAACCCGGACACGGCCGAGCTCGTCCGCGGCAAGGCGGCGCGCCTGGTCGGCGACCTCACCACCATGCTGACGCTCACCAAGGGCCTGCCGCTGACGTACAACCGGGACCTCCAGGAGGACAAGGAGCCGGTCTTCGACGCCGTCGACACCCTCCAGCTCGTGCTGCCAGCGCTCGCTGGGACCGTCGCCAGCCTGACGTTCGACGAGGAGCGGCTGGAAGCAGCTGCGGCCGGCGGCTTCAGCCTCGCCACCGACCTCGCCGAGGAGCTCGCCCGCCGCGGTGTCCCGTTCCGCGAGGCCCACGAGGTCGCGGGCCGGCTCGTGCGCGTCGCCGAGGAGCGCGGCGGCGACCTCGACCTGCTCACGGGCGACGACCTCGCCGCTGCGCACGACGCCCTGGACGCCGACGTCGCCGGGCTGCTCGACGTCCGGCAGGCGGTCGAGCGTCGCTCGAGCAGTCTCGGGACGGCCACGTCCTCCGTGGAGGGACAGCTCGCCGCGGCGCGTGCGGCCATCGCCGCGCCGTGAGGGCCGTCGTCCAGCGCGTCACGCGCGCGGCCGTGCGTGTCGACGGCGAGGTCGTCGGGGTCGTGGGGCAGCCGGGGGAGCCGGCACTGTGCGTGCTGCTCGGCGTCACCCACGACGACACGGTCGAGGACGCGGCCTGGGTGGCGGACAAGATCGCGAACCTGCGCATCCTGCGCGACCCGGAGGACGCCGACGCCACGATGGAGCGGTCGCTGCTCGACCTCGGCGGTGCCGTGCTCGTCGTGAGCCAGTTCACGCTGTACGGGCGGACCGCCAGGGGGCGGCGGCCCTCGTGGGTCGACGCGGCACGACCGGAGCAGGCCGAGCCGTTGGTCGACGCGGTGGTGGCTCGACTCGACGAGCTCGGCGTGCCCACGGCCACCGGGGTCTTCGGCGCCGACATGCAGGTCGAGCTGGTCAACGACGGTCCGGTGACGGTGCTGGTCGAACGCTGATGTCGCTGGACCTCACCGCGGCCCACGGCACCGACCGGTTCGGCGAGGTGCTCGCGCGCGACCACGCACGGCTGGGGTTCGATCCGGACCTGGCCCGTTGGCTGCTCGTGGAGCCCGACCAGGTCGCCACGACCGGCGACCCGGACGTGGTCGGCTACGACGGCCCCGGGCACCTGCGACGCTGGTACGCGTGGGCAGCACCGTTCCCGTTCCCGGACTGGTTCCTCGCCACCGAGGACCCGCTCGTGACCGCGATCTCGGCACGTGACGAGGCGTGCCTCGACCGGCTCGGGGTCGCCCGCGACGGCATCGAGCCCGCACACCTCGCGCGGTACACCGCCCAGGACGCGTGGCTGCTGCGGTCCCCCACGGCCGCCGGACTGGCACGACCGCGCGTCGTCCTCGACATCGGCCCGGGCAACGGGCGCCTCGCCAACCCCCTGCTGCACGGGCCAGAGCGGGCGGACGTGCTCGTGGCGGTGGAGGGCATCGTGGGCCCGTACCTGACGCAGCGGGCCTACTACGCCGGGCTCGGCCTGCACGTGGCCGACTACCTCGACCACGACGGGCCGGGCGGGTTCGACGTGGCCGCGCTCTCGGCCGGCCACGACGTGGTGCACCTGCCGACGTGGCGGCTCGACCTCGTCCCGACGGCCAGCGTCGACCTGGTCTGCGCCGTGCAGGTGCTCAGGGAGCTGCCGGCCACGACCGTCCGGTTCGTGCTGGCGCACCTCCAGCGGGTCGTGCGACCCGGTGGCGCGCTGTACGTCCGCGACCACCTCGAGGGACACGACCTCACGGGGCTGCCGACCGACGACCTCGTCGCGGCCCACGGCTTCACCCCGACGTGGGCGCCCCGGGTCCGCGACCGGATCGACCTCCACGGCGTGCCACGCGTGTGGCGACGGACCGACTGACGCAGCGGCGCGTTAGCGTCGTGTCCGGCGCCGACCGAGGACGGGCAGTGGCGAGGGTGAACGAGCAGATCGCGGCGATGTTCGGCGAGCTCGCACAGCTGACGATCCTCGACGAGGCGTCGACGAACGCCTTCCGCGTCCGGGCGTACCAGGACGCCGAGCGCGCGATCCGCGGCATCACCGACGACATCGCCACGATGTCCACCGCCGAGCTGACCGCGGTCAAGGGGATCGGCAAGTCCACGGCGGCGAAGATCAGGCAGTTCCTCGACGAGGGCCGCATCGAGAAGCTCGACACGCTCCGCGAGCGCTACCCGGCCAGCCAGGTCGCCCTGCTGCGTCTGGACGGTCTCGGCCCGAAGACGGTCCGCCAGCTCGAGGACGAGCTCGGTGTGAAGGACCTCGACGGGCTGCAGGCGGCACTCGCCGACGGGTCGATCGAGGAGCTCGACGGCATGGGGGCCAAGACGGTCCAGAACATCAAGGAGTCGATCGAGCGGGCCGGGGACCTCGCGGCCAGCGGCGAGGACCGCCGCACCCCGATCGCGAGCGCCCATGCCGTCGCGACCCGGCTGCGTGACCACCTCGCCGAGGTCGAGGGCGTGACCCGCATCGAGATCGCCGGCTCGCTGCGGCGGTACCGGGAGACGATCGGGGACGTCGACCTGCTCGTGGCCGCCGAGGAGGGCGACGCGGCGGGGATCATGCAGGCGTTCACCGACCACCCGGACGTCGCGGACGTCATCGCCAGCGGTGACACCAAGACCTCGATCCGCACCCACGACGGGCTCCAGGTCGACCTGCGCGTGGTCGAGCCGGACCGGTTCGGTGCCGCACTCGTGTACTTCACCGGTTCCAAGGCCCACAACATCAAGCTGCGGGAACGGGCCCTCGCCCGCGACCTGACACTCAACGAGTACGGCCTCGCGCCGCGCGAGAAGGCGGGCGACGGCCAGCCGAAGGCCGAGGACCGCGTCGCCGGCGAGAGCGAGCAGGGGGTCTACGAGGCGCTCGGCATGGCCTGGGTCACCCCGGAGCTGCGCGAGGACGTCGGCGAGGTGGACCTGGCTGCCGACGGCGGCCTCCCCGAACCCGTCACACCGGACCACCTGACCGGTGACCTGCACCACCACACCGACTGGTCGGGCGACGGGCGGCAGACCATGGAGGACGTCGCCCGGTGGGCGGTCGAGCGGGGCCGGGAGTGGCTCGGGATCACCGACCACGCCGAGGACCTGGCCATCAACGGGCTCACCCGCGACGAGATGCTCGACCAGCGTGACCGGCTGCGGTCCCTCGAGGCCGACCGAGGTGACATCCGGCTGCTGCACGGCGTCGAGCTGAACATCGCCGCCGACGGGGACCTCGACTACGACGCCGAGTTCCGGCTCGGCTTCGACATCTGCACGGCCAGCGTCCACAGCGCGTTCCGCCGCAGCGCGGACGAGCAGACGGCCCGGCTGGTCCGGGCCATCAGCGACCCGGCCGTGACGGTCCTCGGCCACCTCACCGGGCGCAAGCTCGGCAAGCGGGCGGGGATCGACCTCGACATCGACGCGGTCTGCGACGCGTTGCTCGAGCACGGCGTCGCGCTGGAGCTGAACGGGGCGCTCCCACGGCTCGACGCCCCGGTCGACCTCGCCAGGGTCGCGATGTCGCGCGGCGTGCTGTTCGCCGTCTCGACCGATGCCCACCACCCCTCGGACCTGCCCAACGAGGCGCACGGCTGTGCCTGGGCGCGGCGGATCGGCCTCGCCCCCGAGCGGATCGTGACCACGTGGTCCTACGAGAAGGTGCAGGAGTGGGTGGCCGACCAGCGCGCCTGATCGATCCCTCCCTGCTGCAGGGGCCGGCCGAGGAGGTCGCCCCGCGGCTGCTCGGGCTGCTCCTCCACGGCCGCGGCGTGACCGGGCGGATCGTCGAGGTCGAGGCGTACGGGCCCGACGACCCGGCCAGCCACGCCGCCCGGGGGCGCACACCCGCGAACGCGACGATGTTCGGTCCAGCCGGTCGCCTGTACGTCTACACCTCCTACGGCATCCACCGTTGCGCGAACGTCACCGTGGGCCCGGACGGCACCGGCGCTGCCGTGCTGCTGCGCGCGGTGGCCGTCGAGGCGGGGGAGGAGGAGGCGCTCGCACGGCGTGGCGCCGAGGCCCCGCGTTCCCCGCGCTGGCTGGGCGGGGGGCCGGGCCGGCTCGGGCAGGTCTTCGCCCTCGACACCCGGCGTGACGACGGGCTGGACCTCCTCGACCCGGACGCCGACCTCACGCTGCGGGCGGACGGGACCACGCCCGACGCGACGAGCTCCGGTCCGCGGGTCGGCGTGTCGCGGGCGGCGGACGTGCCGTGGCGGTTCTGGTGGCGCGACCACCCGGCGGTCAGCCGCTACGCGCGTTCCCCCCGCGCCCCCGCACCGCCCACGTCGTGAGGCCGTCACCCGCACCGTGCGGGCGGTCGAGCCACGATCAGGGAGCCACGATCAGGGAGCGACGAGCAGCTCGACGACCGCGTGCTCGTCGGTGCGCTCGCCGGGGCCCGGCGACACCGCCTCCACGGCCCCGCTGGCGCCGCAGGCGTCGGGGTCGAGGCAGCCGGTGCGGACGTCGACGACGAAGCCGAGGTCCTCCAGGGCGGCCACGGCGTCGGTCCCACGCAGGCCGACGACGTCGGGCACGGTGACGCGGGCGCCGGTGTTGGTCGCGACCCACAGCACGACCGCGTTGCCGTCCTCGGGCAGGGTCGACCCGCCCGGCTCGGGCCGCTGTCGTTCGACGAAGCCGACCGGGTAGAGCGTGGCGTCCATCGGTCGCTGGTCGACCGCGAACCCACCCGCCGCGAGTCGCGTCAGCGCGACGTCCAGCGGCAGGCCCCGCACGTCCGGCACGTCGTCCACCGGCGGGCCCGTCGGCTCGGTGCAGCGCTGCGTCGGTGCGGCCCCGGCGGGGTACTCCCGCGCCTCGATCACGTCGGCCGGCGTGTAGGGGTTGGGCAGGCAGTTGCGGGTCACGTCGACCTCGACCACCTGCACCCCGGTCTGCGGCTGGGGGAACGGCGTCGGGGGGATCGTGGCGAGGACGGGTTCCATCAGCGCCGCCCAGATCCGCGCCGGGTACCGGCCGCCCTCGACGACCTCGCGCGTCCGTGGCGGGACCATCGGTACGCGGCCCTCGGGGAAGCCGACCCACACGGAGGCCAGCAGGTCGGGCGTGTAGCCGACGAACCAGGCGTCGGCGGAGTCCTGGGACGTGCCGGTCTTGCCCGCCTGGGGCCGTCCGATCTGCGCGTTGATGCCCGTGCCGCGGTCGACGACCTCCTCCAGCGTGCGCGTGACGAAGTGGGCCACCCCCTCGTCGAGCACCCGGACGGACTCGTCGGGCTGCTCCCACAGCACCGTGCCGTCGGCGTCGGTGATCCGGGTCACCAGGTGCGGCTCGTGCCAGCGACCCAGGGTGGCGAAGGACGAGTACGCGCTCGCCATCTCGAACGGGGTCACCTCGCCGGCGCCGAGCGCGAGCGCGTGCACGGGTGGCAGGTCGGAGGTGATGCCCATCGTCCGCGCCTGCGCCAGCATCGCGCTGGGTCCGAGCTCCACGCCGAGCCGGGCGTAGACGGTGTTGACCGACCGCACGGTCGCCTCGCGCAGCGTCAGGGGGCCGTAGCTGGCGTTGGCGTAGTTGCACACCCCGTCCGACCAGTCGGGGACGGTCGCGAACGAGGCGCAGGCGCCGCCGGGGAACACCCGGTCCAGCGGGATCCCGCGGTCCAGCGCGGCCGCGAGCACGATCGGCTTGAACGAGGACCCCGGCTGTCGCCGGCCCTGGGTCGCCAGGGAGAAGCCTGCCGCGACACGGTCCTCCGTCGGTCCGCCGTACAGCCCCCGGACGGCTCCGGTGGACGGCTCGAGGACCACGATCGCGGCGGCCGGGTCGTCGTCCTCCGTCAGCACGGCGTCGACGGCTTCGCCGGTCCGGGCCTGGACCTCCTCGTCGAGCGTCGTGTGGATCCGCAGCCCGCCGGTGAAGAGGGCGTCGACCCGGTCGTCGGCCGTCGGGCCGACCGCCGCGAACCGGTCGTCGCCGATGATCCGTCGCCGGACCTCGTCGAGGAACCAGCCGTTCGGGTCGGCTGCCGGCGGCGCGGGCGTCCGCAGCTGCAACGGTGCCTCGTCGGCAGCGGCCGCCTCGTCGGCGCCGACGACGCCGACGTCGACCATCGCGTCGAGCACGAGCGAGCGTCGTGCGGTGGCCCGGTCCGGGTACTGGAAGGGGTCCAGCGCACTGGGGGAGCGGATCAACCCCGCGAGCAGGGCTGCCTGCGCGAGGTCGACCTCGTCGGGCTCGACCCCGAAGAACGTGCGTGACGCGGCTGCGACGCCGTAGGCGCCGGCGCCGAAGTACACCGTGTTGAGGTACCGCTCGAGGATCTCGTCCTTGCCGAGCTGCTGCTCCAGCTGGAACGCGAGCGCCGCCTCCTGCACCTTGCGTTCGATCGTCTCCGCGTTCCCGGTGATCGTGTTCTTGACGTACTGCTGCGTGAGGGTCGAGCCGCCCTGCTCGATCTCACCGGCCTCGACGTTGGCCACCACGGCCCGTGCGATGGCCGGCACGTCCACACCGGCATGGAGGAAGAAGCGCCGGTCCTCGATGGCGACGACCGCCTGGACGAGCACGTCGGCGACCTCGTCGAGGGCGACGTCCTCGCGGTCCTCCTCGCCGTGCAGCTCGGCGACGACCTCGCCGGACGCGCTCAGGACCCGTGAGGTCTGCGGGGTGCGCACCAGCTCGATCGGGTCACCCGTCGACAGCTGCACGGCACCGGAGCACGCCGAGAGGGTCATGGCGAGCACCGCGACCACGGCTGCCCAGCGACGGGGGACCGGATCGCGTGCGTGGGGCGCGGTGGTCTGCACGAGGGGAACGGTAGCGGTGGGCCGTGGTGGACCCGTGAGGCACGACGCGCCACGCCACGTCGGGACACGTGTCCCACAGTCACTGCCAGGTGCCGTCCTTACGCTCGGTCACGTCACCGGGTGTGCGCTACTCGCACGGCGTGGCGCCGTGAGCAGGGGTGCGCGTCACCTGACGTGAACCAGTCCGTTGATCCGGATGACCGACGGAACATCGGGGTCACGACCCCGCGGGAGGCACTGTCGCAATGAGTTTGCAGCGCGCACGCAGGACCATCGGCCTCGGGCTGATGGGGTCGTCGATGCTCCTCGCCCTCGTGGCGCCGCTCGCGGCCGCCGCAGAGGTCGTGGAGGAACGCACGGCCGTGCCGGTCGAGGACATCGAGCGCCAGGCGTTCTGGAACGGCGACAACAGCGAGGCGACCCCGACGGCGGCGACCAAGCAGTTCCCGCCGGAGGCCGTCTGCCTCGTCGCACCGAACCTCTGCAACTTCCCGACCGGCGACGAGGACCCGTCCTCCTCGCTGCCGACCGGGCAGCTCGACCCGACCGCCGACGAGGACCAGGAGACCGAGGACGGCCTCGGTGCGCTCGGCAACTCGCTGATCGCCTCGATCAACGAGTCCTACACCGGTGGCGTGAACCAGGTGCAGGAGGGTGACCCCGGCTCGCCGGCGGACCCCGTGCCGCCGGGCAGCCTGCCCGTCAGCATCGCCTTCGGCCAGGCCTACCACCGCGCTGCGATCGAGTTCCCGCTGCCCGAGGTGCCCGAGGGCGACCAGGTCGACCAGTTCATCGTCTACTTCGAGCAGGGCAACCCGACCTACTCCAACGCGTCACCGGCACTCCGACAGGCGGTCCTCGCGACCCTGACCTGCGCCCGCGAGAACGAGGAGGGCGACGGCAACACCCTGGCCCGGTGCCAGGACGAGGAGTTCGAGAAGGTCGCCGAGCGCGAGCTCCGTGACGACGAGCCACTCCCGTTCCAGCTCTGCCCGGTCGGTGACGACCCCGTCAGCGGCGAGTCCGCCCCCGAGTGGGAGGAGGGCGCCTCCAAGGACGAGGACACCCTGCCGACCGCCAACTGCCTGCTCGGCGCACTCGCCTCGCAGGTGGAGATCGACGGCAGCACGTTCTGGGCCTTCGACATGACGCTCGCCATGGATGCCTGGGCGTCGGGCGACCTGCCGTACGAGGGCATGATCTTCCTGCCTGGTTCCGCGGAGAACTTCGCCTTCGGTGATGCCGAGACGACGTACTCCAAGCAGGTCACGATGCTCAACGAGAACATCCAGTACGCCTTTGCGACCAGCCCCGAGCCGGCACCCCCTGCGCCGTTCACCCCGCCGCCCTCGTTCGGGACCACCACCGGGACGTCGACGCCGCCGCCCGGCAGCGGTGGTGGCGAGCTCTTCGGGAGCCCGCCCACGCCCGCCGCGAACTCGCCCGTCTCGGTGCCCGAGTCCAGCGCACCACCGGCGTCGACGGACCAGCCGGCGGTGGCCGGCGGTGACGCCACCGGGCAGCAGACCGACGTCGCCGCGCAGCCGGCGGCGGCCCCCGGCGGGTCGGATTGGTACGTCTGGCTGCTGCTCGTCCCGTTCGCGTTCGGCGCGTACATGCTCAGCAAGAGCCTCCAGGAGGAGGCCGTGCTGGTCGCCGAGAGCGGTGGCGGCGCCATGACCCGACTCCTCGAGCGGCAGGCCGCACAGCGCGGTCCCGACCTCGTCGGGCAGTGACCTGACCCGACGGGGCGCCGACACCTCGCCCCCTCCACCCCTCCACCCCCTCCACCTTCTCCATCTGCACGGGTCGCCCACGGCGGCCGTGCCCAGCACGTCGAGGTACCGATGCGCACCACCACTCCTCTCCGGACGTTCGCGGCCGTGGCCCTGACCGGCCTCGTGGTCGCAGCCTGCGGCCAGAAGCCCAACGTCGCCCACATCAGCAACGGTGTCGACGGCGGGGCCGGCGGCACCACCACCCTCGGCGCGCCCGCCGAGCAGGTCGGCGGTGGCGGGACCGGCACGACCGGGCAGACCGGCGGTGGCGGCGCCACCGTGGACCAGGGCGCGGGCACCGGCACGACCGAGTCCGGCACGACCGGCGGCAGCACCGCGGGGACCGACACCGGCGCGGCCGGTGGCGGCCAGGCGGGCCAGGCCAGCGGCGGTGACCAGTCCGGCACGCAGCAGCAGACCCAGCAGCAGGGCCAGCAGCAGCAACAGCAGCAGGCCCAGCAGCAGCAGGGGAGCGCCCAGCCGACCGGCAGTGACCGCACCGGCGTGACCGACGACGCGATCACCGTGGCGGTCCACGCCCCGGCCACCGGCGCCGCGCCGCTGCCGACGACGTCCTTCGAGAAGGCCCGCGACACCTACTGGCGCTGGATCTTCGAGGAGAAGGGCGAGACGGTCCTCGGCCGCTCGAAGGTGAACGTCGAGTACCGCGACGACAAGTACCGGCCCGAGGAGGCCATCCAGGTCTGCAAGGAGCTCGCAGCCTCGTCGTTCCTCCTGGTGGGCGGTGGCGGCACCGACCAGATCAAGGCCTGCGGCCAGCTCGCCGAGGCGCAGTCGTTCCCGTACTTCTCCGCGGGCGTGACCGAGTCGGGCCTGGAGGGCAACCCCTGGTACTTCGCCGCATCGATGACCTACCGCCAGCAGGGCGGGCTGCTCGCCCAGTACATCCGCAAGAACCCCGACGGTGTCGCCGAGCTCGGCAGCAACGCCAAGATCGGCGTGATCATCACCGCGACGCCCAACTTCGACGACGCGGAGGCCGGCTTCAAGCAGGGCCTCGCCGACAACGGGCTCCAGGCGGTCGAGATCTACCGGCACCCCAAGGGCGACACGTCCTGGTACGGCGACACGGCCAAGCGGTTCCGCGACAAGGGCATCAACACGATCTACATCCTGTCGTCGCCCGTCGACTACCTGAACTTCGCCAACACCGCGACGAACCAGTTCAGCTACAACCCGCAGTACGTCGGTGTGGGCATCTCCAAGGCCATCAACGCGGTGCTGCAGTCCGGCTGCGGTGACCCCGACACCGGCATCGACGGCGGCATCTTCCTGCACCCCTACCAGGGGCTGGACAAGGCCGACCCGGAGTTCTTCAAGGCGGCCCAGAAGTTCGGGACCCCGTCCGACGACATCGCCTACGCGCTGTGGGGCCTGGCGAAGACCCAGCGGGCCTTCTTCGACGCCTACGGCTCGATCTACGGCAACGACCTCACCCGTGAGGACTTCCGTGCGGTCACCGAGGGTGGTGCCGGTGTCATCGAGACCGGTGTCTACCCCTCGCTGGACTACACCAACCGGGGGCACTTCGGCGCCAACGCCGCCCACGTGCTCCAGGCCGACTGTGGCTCCGGGCAGCACGTGACGCTGCACCAGTTCGCCACCGGCTTCTGAGGAGGCCGCAATGGCATCGCTGACACTTCCGTCCGTCTTCGACCGCGTGCTCGGGCCCGAGGAGGGCCGCGTCGTGCGCGTCGGGGCGACCCTCGCCGCCGTCGTCGCGGTCGTCGTCCTCGCCTCGCTGCTCAACGTCAGCCTGTTGAGCGTGCTGGTCAACGGGACGCAGACCGGTGTGGTCTACGCCCTCGTGGCGCTGGGCATCGCCCTGGTCTACAAGTCCACCCGCGTGCTGAACTTCGCGCAGGGTGAGATCGGCACCG
>CAYMGL010000052.1:0-13134 GCA_964389945.1 uncultured Actinomycetota bacterium | reverse complement strand
GTGTAGCCGGTGACGCCCGACGACAGCGTCAGCAGCAGGGGCAGCGCCTCCTGGTCGCGGACCTCCCCGACGATCGCCACGTCGGGCGCCATCCGGAGGAAGCCGCTCACGAGCCGACGCAGGTCGACGGCTGGCCGGTCCGGCCGACCGGCGCGGGTCTGCATCGAGGCGACGTTGGGGAGTGGCACGTCGACCTCGAAGACCTCCTCGGCGGTCACGACGCGCAGTGACGGGTCGAGCTCGGCCGCGCAGCACGACAGCATGGTGGTCTTGCCCGATCCGGGCGGACCGGCGAAGACCATCGATGCCCGAGCAGCGACACAGGCGCGCAGGAACACGGCTGCCTGGCTCGACAGCATGGCGCGCTCGACCAACTCCTCCAGCGACCGGAACGCGATCCCGGTGAACTTGCGGATGTTGACGACGAGGTGGCCGTCGCGACCGACGTCGCCGTGCACGATGTGGAGTCGCGAGCCGTCGTCGAGCTGGGCGTCCTGCAACCCCTCGGCGGCATCGAGCTTGCGGTGCGCGGTCGAGGCGTCGTCGAGCAGCTTGGTGAGCGTGCGGACCACGTGCTCGTCGTCGTGGAACGCCTCGTCGTGGTAGCCCGAGACACCGGCGTGCCGCTTGACGAAGATCTGGTCCGGCGCGTTGATCATCACCTCCCAGACGTCGTCGTCATCGAGCAACGACGTCAACGGTCCGTACCGGGCGAGGTTGCGGAAGGCCCGGTCGGCGACGAGCTCGGGAGCGAGCAGGTCGTACGGGCGATGCCCGTGCTTGTGGTCCAGTGACCACTGCTCGATCTCGTCGTCGATCAGGCCACGCAGCTGCTGTTCGGCAGTGGGGCCGTCGAGGGCGAGCACCTGCTCCTTGGCCCGCTCGAGGACGCGCTGTTCGATCTCGGCCAGCGGCGAGGCGGTGCCCGTCATGCCACGTCCTCCTCGTCAGCGAACCGGGTGGTGAGACCGAGCGAGCCGGGCACCACGGGGACGGGCACGGCGGTGCTGGCCTCGGCAGCACGTGGCCGGTCCAGCAGCGGGGCGACGGCAGCAGCCAGGTCACCCGGCAGCGGAGCGGGCAGCGCGACCCCGTCCCGGACGGCGGCCTCGACCCTCCGCTCGGGCAGGTGGAGCGGGCTGGTCAGCTCCCGCCCACCGAGCTGGCCGTCCAGCAGTGCGGCCAGTGTCCCGGTCGACTCGGCCCGCTGGCGGGCGGACCGGGGGCTGCGGTTGCACACGGTCACGATGCGCTGCGGGGGGACACCGAAGGCGAGCAGGTCCCCCAGCAGTCGCGCGAGCGAGTACAGGCCCTTGGTCGACGGCTCGCCGACGACGAGCACCGCATCGGCCCTGGCCAGCGTCAGCCGTGAGGAGAGGTGCCGCTCCTCGACGTCGACGGAACCGGTCTCCCCCTCGCCCTCGGTGTCCGGGTCGACGTCTGCGACGGTGAGGTCGAAGGCCCGACGCAGTCCCGCGAGCGACGCCTCCAGTGCTCGCGGACGCAGCGTCGTCCACTGCCGCGGCCGCCGCAGCCCGAGCAGCAGTCGGTAGCCGCGCGACGGCACGGCGAACGTCGTGTCCACGACCGTCGACACAGGCGGGTCGACGCCACGGTGGGCCTCGACGAGCTCCTGGAGTCCGGGGACGACGACCTGGGCGTCGTGCAGCATCGCCAGTTCGGCGACGCGGCACAGGTCGGCGAGGACGACGCGTCGCTCACCACTCGCGGCGAACCCCTGCGCGACAGCCATCGCGACGGTGGAGGCGCCGGTCCCGCCCGGACCGGTGACGGCGACCAGCCGACCCTGCTCAGCTGCCGGTGCGTCCAGCACGTCGCCGTCCCCGCGCGCGTGCACGTCCCGGACCGGCGCTGCCACGGACATCAGGGCGTCGAGGAGGGGTTGTCGCCCGAGGTCGGACGGCAGCACGACCGCCGCGCCCAGCTCGAGCCAGTCCCGCGGCGGGTCGTCGGCGACGACGATGGGGGCGGCGTTCACGTCGCGAGCCAGCGCGAGCAGGTCCCGGTCCAGGCCGGGCGTGTCGCCACCGACGAGGACAGCGCTGAACGGCCGCCCGCCGCCGAGTCGGGCGCGGAGTTCCGCGACCGACACGCACCGGACGAACTCGACCGGGATCGAGGCCTCGGTCGCCCACCGACCGACGCGGCGGAACCAGTCGGTGCGGGCCCGAGCGAGGCCGGCCACGACGTAGCGCTCCGACATCAGGCTGCCTCCTCTCCGGCCGGGTCGTCCTCCCGCGGACTGGCCGGGTCGTTCGCCGCGGCCCCGGTCGACTCCTGCCCATCGGTCGCCCCGGCCGAGGAACGTGCGGCCGTCGGCGACGCGTCGTCGGCATCGCCACCGCGCAGCACCGCGACCTGCGCGACGTCGACCGCGTGCTGGACCGACTGCGCCGTGGCCAGGTCAGCGACCTCGACGGTCAGGGTGACCCGACCACCGTTGAGTCCCTCGCCGCCAGCGGCGACCTCGAGCACGCTCACCTGCCGCGCGACGAGACGGGTCTCGCTGCCGCCCACGTCGGCTCCCGTGAAGGTCGCGACGAGGTCGACGCGCTCGCCGGCCCGGAGCCGACCGGCCAGCGCCCGGTCCGTCGGGAGGCTGAAGGACAGGACGACCCCGTCGACCGCTGCCTCCACGTCGGCGAACTGGCTGGCCAGCACGAGGTCGTGCGGTGCGATCGGGGCGACCACGACCTGGCCGAGCAGGCGCTGCGCCGACGCCGGGTCGCTGGTGTGGGCCCTGGCCGCAAGCTCTGTCGGAAGGTCCATGGCGACGCTGCGGAAGCCTGCGCTCCCACCGACGAGGTCTGCCTCGGTGATGACGTGCCCGAGCTCGAAGCCGCGCGTCGCGACCATGTAGGACGTCGTCGGGGCGGCCGTCGCCGTGAGGTAGGCACCGAACGTCCCGACCGCAGCGACGACGACGAGGAAGGCACCGACGACAGCCCGGCCACCGGGCAGCGACCGGCGGGGTCGGATCGTCCGCCCGTCGTCGGGCGGTGGTGACGTGGCAGCGCGTTGGAGCGTCGTTGGGTCGGCCATGGTGTGCTCGGCGGTCGGGCCCGGCAGCGTCGGGCGTGCGGTCAGGCGTCGGTCGTGAGGACGACGGCGGCGCGGTCGAGGTGGACCAGGGCGCGACGCCCGGCCCCGTCGCGCAGGGTCAGGAGGTCACGGCTGACCGTGAGGGCCGTGCCGCGGATGCCACTGCCGCCGTCGAAGAGCACCTCGACGGTGGCGCGTCGCTCGACGGGGTCGCGCAGGGCAGCGGCGAGCGTGGGGCCCCCGCGCCCCGGACGGTCCCCGCCCCCGGGCCGGACGTCACCGTCACCCCCGGCACGCACCGTGGTGATCGCGGAGGACCTGACCCAGGCCGGGCCGTGGTCGCCGACGAGGAGGACGTGGTCGGCGGCAACGGCACGGATCGTGCCGCGCAGCCGGCGGCCGATCGTGGTGTGGAGGACGACCACCGTCCCGCACTCGGCGAGATCCACCAGTGATCCGAGGAACGTGGCGTCCTGCCCGTCCGCGTCATCCAGCAGCCGGCGTTGGGCCCGCTCGGCCACGGCCGCTGCGTGTCGGGCGTCGTCGAGGAGCCGTACATGGGGATCGACCATCACGGCGCCACCTCTGGCAACAGGAGGCGCTGCCCCGGCAGGAGCAGGTCCGGGTTGCCTCGCACGACGAGACGATCGGCGTTCGCGGCCACGAGGACCTCCCAGTGGTCGATGACCTCGTCCTCGCTGCCGGGCCGGCCCAGGTGGTCGGCGACCTCGGTCGCAGCGATCGACCAGAAGTGGTCGCCCGGCTCGACGCGTCGCTCACGCATCCGAGCGGTCACGGCCTCGTCCGAGGACGGGCCGCCAGGGGGCACCGTCATCGCGGTCAGCGGTACGTCGACGACCTCCGGCGCGGACGTCGCCGCACCGCTCGGCGCGGGGACCGGCGGCGCGGCGGGCTCACGCAGCGCGAGCCCTGACGGCGCAGCCGCCCGGGTGTCGACGCCTTCCACCTCGATCGGGGCCGCGACGGCCACGTCGCCGCCGGCGATGGTGTCGCCGCGGTGCCCGGCGTCGACCCCCGGCACCGCGGTGACCAGCACCCCCGCCGCGAGGCTGACCCCGACCGCCTGTTGGGCCAGCGTTCGGATCGGTCCGAAGGACAGGGCGTCCGCGACCCGGACGAGCTGGGCGCTGCGCAGTCGACGTGCGATGACCGAGATGCTCGTGACGCCGGTCAGGTACCAGGCGAGCCCGAGCGCGACGACGCGCAGCCCGCCCATCACCACGGTCAAGGGATCACCGGTCGCGGCCCAGTGCCACCATTCGGCCGGCGCCGTGACGGCCGGCGTGTCGAGGCGGCCCTGCCCGAGCCACAGCAGCAGCGCGACCGCGGTGACGAGGGATGCGGCCCAGACGAGGAGCGGCGTCCACCGGCGCGCCACGGACGTCGCGCCGGCCGTGACGACCGGGTCGGCCCAACGCGTCGGAACGGAACGCGGCGGTGGAAGTGACTGATCATTTCGTGTCATGTCGACTACCTCCTCCGCGTCCGATCGGACGCCAGACGATACCGATGCGTGCTCTCGCTTCCACCACAACATCATCTCATAGCATGAAAAATACTGAAAGTGCTTCACGCACCGTACACACTCGGGTCAGTGGCGTGACCGCAATCCACAGCCCTGACGGCCGGGTCGCGGGCGGCGGTCGCCGTGCTTGGCTGTGCGCCGGTGATCGGGGGACCTGGTGGAGCAGCAGGACACGGCGCCGGTGTCGCCGGCCACGGGACGGGCGGGGAACGTCCTCACCGGGGTGCTCGCGGCGCTCACCGCGCTCGCACTGGCGCTGACCGTCACGGCGTCGTGGGTGGCGCGTACGGCGTTCGACAACGACGCGTTCATGGCGCTCGTCGAGCCGGCCGTCACCAGCGACCAGGTCACGACCGTCGTCGCCGATCGGGTGACCGAGAGCACCCTCGAGGTGCTCGCCGTCGAGGAGCGGCTCGATGACCTGCTCGGCGGGGTGCAGCGCTCGCTGACGGACGCACTGACCGAGGCGCTGGGACTGCCGCCCCGTGCCCAGGACCTCGTCGGTGGCGCGCTGGACGACACGGGGCTGACGCTGCTGGCCGTCCCGATCGCCGAGGCCGTCGAGAGCCGTGTCGCCACCGCCGTCGACGACGTCGTCACCTCCGACGAGTTCCAGGGGCTCGTCGTCGACGCGATCCGTACGGCGCACCGGCAGGCCGTCGCCCTGATCCGTGGTGATCTGGACGAACTGCCGAACGTCGTGGTCGAGGACGGCGTCGTGGCGTTGGACCTGCGGCCGCTGGTCGGCCGCGTGCTCGCCGAGCTACGACCCGAGTTCCTCGACGGCATCGGCCTGCCCGACGTGCTGCAGGGCAGCGACCCCGACGACCCCGTCACCCTGCTGGAGGTCGTCGCCCGTGCCACCGGGGCCGAGCTCGACCCGTCGTTCGGCCGCGTCCCGATCATGGACGAGGCCGAGCTGGCCGAGCTCCAGCTGCTGGTCCGCACGATGGACCGGGGCCTGTGGCTGATGGCCGTCGCGACCCTCGCACTCGCCGTCGCGACGCTCCTCGTGGCACCCGACCGTCGTCGCGCCGTGCGGGACGTCGCCATCGCGGCCGTCGTCGGGTTCGGCCTCGGCGTCGTCTTGATCGGCCGGCTGGTGGACCGGCTCGCTGCGCTGGGCACGACACCGGACGAGCAGGCAGCGATCCTCGAGGTCGCCGCCACGACGCTGGGGTCGCTGCGCGACCAGCTGCTCGTCGTGCTCGTGATCGCGGCGGTCGTCGTGGTGGTGCTGCACCTGCGCAACCGGCCGCGCTGGCTGCGGGCCGCCCGTGACCTCACACGACCCGACGCTGCAACGGGCTGAATGGGGCGGACACGGCTGGGGCCCCGGAGCAAGTGCTCCGAGGCCCCAGGTCAACGGCCCGTGCGCATGCTCACTTGCGGAGCGTGAACTCCGCGGTGCGCGTGGTGCCGTCGTCGAGCGCGACCGTCACCCGGTAGGCGCCGGCGGTCAGTCCCTTCGTGCCGAGGTTGAAGATGTAGAGGTCCCCCGTCGCGTCGTAGCGCAGGGTCGTCCCCGAATGGGCACTCGTGCTGACCGGGGTCTCGTTGACCTCGCCCGTCGCCGCGGCACCGAGACGGACCAGCGAGATGGTGAACACCCCGCCGCCGTACCCGGCGCTGTCACCGGTGAGCTTGACCTTCACCGGGATCGTGCTGTTGATCTTGAACACCGACGAGCCGTCGAGGTTGATCGGCTGGAGGATGCCCGTGGACGCGTAGACGACCGAGTAGGTGCACGACGGCGCCGTGCCGATGTTGCCGACGTTGTCCTGCGGCGCCGGGCCGGGCACCGTGCGGGTGCCCACCTCGCTGGTGTCCAGATCGACCACACCGGAGTCGGCGGTCGCGAGGCCGGAGCCGACGTCGCCGGCGGTCCAGCCGATCGACGGCGGCGTGCTGTTGAACGGCACCGAGGACGGGCAGGCGTCGAAGCTCGCGGTCGGGGCGGTGGCATCGACGTGGACCGTCAGCGTGCCGGGCGCCGACTCGTTGCCGGCGTTGTCCTTCACGGTGCCGCTCGCGACGTGCTCGCCGGTCGTGCTGAACGTCTGGTCCCCACTCACGGTCGCCGGGTCGACACCGCTGCCGGCACTGCCGTCGGCCAGGTCCGGGTCACCGTCGGGGGCGAAGCTGACCGTCACCGAACCCTTCCACCAGCTGTCCGCGCCGTCCATGTAGTCGGGAACTGTCGTCGCCTGGGCGACCGGCGCGTTCGGCGCCGTCCTGTCGACGACCACCGCGGCCGAGTCGGACGAGAACGCGCTCGACAGCGACCCGTCGGAGGCCTGCACACGGTAGGCCCACGTGCCTTCGCCCTCCGGGCCTGCGGCGTCAAACGTGTACGAGTTGGTCGTCAGCCCGCTGGCGACGTCGGTGAAGCCCGCGCCGGCGGCGTTCCGGTGCTGGAGCGTGTAGGTGACCGGATCACCCTCGGCGTCCGTCGACGCGTCCCACGACAGCGTGAACTCGCCGGTGCTGTTCGGCGTCACCCCGGCCGTCAGCGTCGGAGCGCCGGGCGTCGTCGGAGCCGTGTTCGTCGCCCCTGCCACGTAGTTGACCGTGACCGTGACCAGCTGGTTGCCACCGGAGATGTTGCCTGCGCTGTCCGTGGCCCTGAACACGACCTGGCACGACCCGCTGGCTCCGGCGGTGCCCGCGATCGTGGCGACCGCGACCTTCCCCCGGGCCGAGCTGAGCGTGGTGTTCGCCGTCGCTGCCCAGGTCGGACTGGTCAGGGTGGTGAGGTCGATCGGGTTGCCCGTGAACGTCGGGGCGGGACAGGTGCGACTGTCGACCGACCACGTGACGACCCCAGCGGCCTGACCGGTGCGACGAACGACCAGGTCGACGTCGACCGAGTACGCCTCACCCGCCTGGACGTCGACCGAGCCGGTCCCGGTACCCGCCACGTCTCCGGACGTCTGGTCCGCGAACGCCGCATGGCCCACGAGCAGCATCCCCGCGGTCAGCCCCGCGACGAACCGCCGCCGGCTGCGTGTCGTTGCTCCGAACCGGAGACCACGTCCTGTCCTGATGGTCGCCATCAGCTCACCCTTCCTGTCGGCCGCACGTCCTGGCGGCCGTTCGCGGTGTGGAGGTTTCGCCCTGGCTCCCCGTCGGGCTCGGCGACCACATGTCGCCCGACGGATCATCGCTGCACACCATCTGCTCCGGGTGCCTGCTGGCATCCCACCCGAGCATGCTGCGACACGGTCCTGAACCAGACCTGAAGACGGTCGGCCGCTCGGGCGGCGGATGGTCCACCCGGACTAGCATCGCGCGATGCCCACGTCGGCCCCCCGGGTCCTGCTCGTCGAAGACGACACTGCGCTGCGTGACGCGGTGCGCTCGGCGCTGCGCGGCGAGGGCTACGAGGTCCGGGCCGAACATGACGGGGCGAGCATCCGGGCCGCCGCTGCCGGCTTCCGGCCCGACCTGGCAGTCCTCGACGTCCGGCTGCCGCAGGGCCCCAGCGGGCTGAGCATCGCACGCATCCTTCGCGACGCTGCTGACCTGCCGATCATCTTCCTCACCGCAGCGGACGGCGTGGACGATCGTCTGGCCGGGTTCGACGCCGGCGCGGACGACTACCTCGTCAAGCCGTTCGTGATGGCCGAGCTGCTGGCCCGGGTGCGCGCCCTGCTGCGCAGGAGCGGACGCCTCGTGTCGGACACGTGGCAGGTGGGGGACGTCGTCGTCGACGAGACGGCACGGCGCAGCTTCCGCGACGGCGAGGCCCTCGAGCTCACCCGGACCGAGTTCGACCTGCTCGTGGCCCTCGGTCGCAACCCCGACCGGGTCCTGTCGAAGACCCAGCTGCTCGCGAGCGTCTGGGGGTTCGACACCTACGACGTCAATCTCGTCGAGGTGCACATCAGCGCCCTGCGTCGGAAGCTCGAGGCGCACGGGCCCCGGCTCATCCACACCGTGCACGGTGCCGGCTACCGACTCCGGCCGAGCGACTGATGCGGACGCCCTCCCTGCGCCGTCGCGTGACCCGGTCCGGGGTGGCGGTCTTCGCCGTGCTCGTCCTGGGCCTCGACGTCTTCGTCTACGTCACGCTGCGGGCGCGGCTCGAGGACACGCTGGCCGAGGTCCTCGCCGCCCGCGCGGAGCTCGCGGTCGAGCTGGACGACCTCGTCGAGTCCGACGAGCTCGCTGCTCGCCTGCAGGCACTTGGGGTCCCGGTCCTGATCACGACGGCGGACGGCCAGGTGATCACCGCCGAGCCGGCCACGCCGCGGTTCCAGCAGGGGCCGCCCGGACCGGGCACCGGTGTGCCGCAGCCACGCGTGTCGACCGTCGTCGACCTCGCTGACGGCGGGACGGCCGAGGTGTTCGCGACACGGGCAGGCGTCAACGCGACGCTCAGGGGGATGCTCCTGCTGCTGGTCATCGGGACCGCACTCGCCCTGCTGGCTGCGGTCCTCCTGTTCCGTCGGTCGGCACGCATGGCCATGGCGCCACTCGACCAGGTCGTCGAGACGGCCCGCCGAACGACCGCGGGCATGACCGGCGAGCGCCTGGACCCCGACGAGCCGGAGACGGAACTGGGGCGCATGGCCTTCGCGTACGACCAGATGCTCGACGCGCTGGAGAGCGCGCTCGAGCAGGCGCGAGCTGCCGAGGAACGGACCCGCCGCTTCGTCGACGATGCTGCCCACCAGTTGCGCACGCCGATCGCTGGCGTGCGCTCCTCGGTCGAGTCACTCCTTCGGGAGCCCGACCCGGCCGAGCGCGACCAGCTCATGGGCAACCTCGTCCGGGAGGCATCGCGATCGAGCCGCGTGCTGCACGCCCTGCTCGTCCTCGCACGCTCCGACCACGACGAGGTCCCCCAGCTCGTCGCCACGGATCTCGTCCAGCTGTGCCGCGAGGAGGTCGAACGGGCCCAGGGGCTCGCACCGCACCTGACCATCCGGGTCCACCGCGACGCACCCTCGGTCGTGCTCGACGCCGACGGAGGAGCACTCCGTGAGGTCGTGGCCAACCTCCTCGACAACGCGCGACGCCACGCACGGGCCGCGGTCGACCTCACGATCGCGCGGGACGAGGAAACGGTCGTCCTGCGCGTGCGTGACGACGGCGACGGTGTCCCGCACGCTGACCGCGAGCGGATCTTCGACCGGTTCGTGACGGCCGACCACCACGGCGGCTCAGGTCTCGGTCTGGCCATCGGTCGCGCGGTGGCAAGGGGCCACGGCGGCGACCTCGTGTACGACGACGGGTTCGTGCTACGGCTCCCCGACGCTGCCGGCTGAACCTCAGCCCTTGCCGCGGTTGAGGAATGCCAGCATGGACTCGCGGGCGACGTCGCTGCCGAACAGGCGGGCCGAGAGCGTCGCCATCTCCTCGCCGCGCTCGTCGATCCGCTCGACGAGCGACGCGTTGAGCAGCTGCTTGGTCTCGGCCAGACCCTGCCGCGGGCTCTTCGCCAGCTGCGCGACGATGCCGTCGACGGTGGCGTCGAGCTGGTCTGCCTCGACCGCCTCGGTCACCAGCCCCAGCTCGGCAGCGCGGAAGCCGTCGAACGTCTCGCCGGTCAGCCAGGTCCGCGACTTGGCCCGGTCCAGCATCCGCGGCCCGACGGTCAGCGAGATGATCGCCGGCGTCAGGCCGAGGCGGACCTCGGTCAGGGCGAACGACGCCGCTCCCGTCGCAACCGCGATGTCGCACGCCGCCACGATGCCGATGCCGCCCGCACGGACCGGCGCGTGCACCTTGGCCACGACCGGTGCCGGCGATGCCGCGATCGCGCGCAGCGCGGCCAGCATGTTGCGCGTGCCCTCGGCGCGTCCCTCGTCACCGCCGCCGGCCATCTCCTTGAGGTCGGCGCCCGAGCAGAACGCCGGCCCCTGCGCCTGCAGCACCACCACGCGCAGCGAGTCGTCGTCGGCGACCTCCTCGATCCCGGCCAGCAGCTCGCCGACGAGCTGGCGCGACAGGGCGTTGCGGTTGTGCTGGCTGTCGAGGGTCAGTGTGCGGACGCCGTCGGCGTCCTCGACGTGGACGAGTCGGTCCGTCACTGGCAGTGCTCCGTCGGTCGGGTCGCGGGGTGCAACCTAACGCGCTGCCTCAGCGGTGGACGGCGGCGGCCTCGTGCAGGAACGCGGCGTTGAACGAGCGCAGCTCGGTCCAGACGCGGTCGTCGGTCACCGGCTCGAGCGACGTGACGCTGGTCATCCGCACCAGCCGCACGAACTCGCCGAAGAAGTCCTGCTCGTCCAGGTTGCGCAGGTGGAACAGGAACGCGTCCCCCGACGCGTAGACCTCGTGCCAGACGACCTGCCCGGTCAGCTGGTCGGCGAAGCACTCCCAGACCAGCGTCTCCGGCTCGTACTGCTCGATGAACGCGTGCATGCGCTTGACCAGCGCAGCGTGGCCCTCGACGTCACGGGTCTCCCCGTGCCACAGCACACGGACGGTGCTCATGCGGCCACCTCCGGCGAACGAGGCCTCACACCCACTAAGCCCGACCGCCGGAGCGCCGTCAAGGACGGCCCGTCAGCGCTGCCGCAGGTCCCGTCCCTCGAACAGTGGGAAGGCCGCCGCGACCAGTGCTGCCGCGGCCAGCAGCAGCGCGCCTGCGTAGCCCCACGGCATCCCGTTGACCAGGGGCAGCGACCCGCTGGCGAGGTGGAACGGCGACACGATCTCGAGCCCCTCCAGGCGCGGGTTCAGGGCAGCGAAGGCGTCGACCACGTACAGCGCGATCGCGGCACCGGCCGTCCCGTACGTGGCGAGCTGCACACGGCCGGTGGCGGCGCCGAGCAGCAGGGCGAGGCCGCCGAACGTCCACCCGAGCAGGACCTGCAGGACGCCGGCCGCGAGGATGTTTTCGTAGGCCATGTCGAGCCCGGCGAGTGCCGACCCGCCAGCGATCCCTGCAGCGGTGGCCAGACCGACGACCGCGACGTACGCGAACATGACCGCCGCCTTCTCCGCCAGCACGCGGGACCGCGTGATGGGGTTGGCCAGCAGCAGGCCCATGGTCGTGTCGTGCTCCTCGCCGGCCACCGCGCGGGCGCCGACGACCGTCGCCACGAGGATCACCGCGATCGGTGTCATCAGACCGAGCGTCTCGCTCTGGTAGAACCCCTCGGGGGTCGTCATGTCGCTGCCGCCGACGACGGCCAGCATCTCCTCGGGCAGGCTGTCGAGCGCCGCCAGGGCGTCGCCCATGGCGGCGAACATCGGGCCCATCATCAGCCCCATCATCCCGAACATCACCACCGTGATGACCACGAGCAGCCCCTGGTGGTCGGCGGCGGTCTTGGCCGCGATGCTCGACACCCGGGCCGAGCCGGCCAGTCGCTCGGCGACGGTGCGGGTCATGGGGTGGGCACGCAGGGCGTCGAGCAGCGACGTCGCGGTCGCGCGCGAGCGCAGGTCCCGCCGGCGGACACCGACCAGCGCGACGAGGAAGAGCACGCCGATCCCGGCGGCGAGTCGGGCCACGTCGTCCCACGCGACGCCGTTGAGCAGGGGCTGGCTGCCGTCGAACCAGTCCCAGGGGACGAAGCCGACCAGCCCCTCGGTCGCCTCCAGCAGCGGGAGCAGCCCGACGAGCAGGAACGACAGCGTGAGCACGGCTGCCGGCACGCCGGACGCGAGCCCGCGCCGACCGGTCCAGGCGCCGATCGCCAGGGCGAGGAAGCCGTGGAACAGCGCGAGGAGGGTCAGGTGCAGCGACAGCGCGCCGACGTGCGTCGAGCCGACATCGGCGCCGAGCAGCACGGGTGCGAGCTCGCCGGCTCCCCACAGCGCGAGCCCGCCGAGACCCACCAGCGCGACGAGCGCCGCCGACTTGGCGACCAGCACCTGCGTGCGCGACTGGGGGTTGGCCAGCAGCAGCCCGATCGTGCCGTCGCGCTCCTCGCCGGCGATGGCGTTGGCGCCGTAGGAGACGGCCAGCCCACCCAGCGTGAGCGCGGCCATCGTCCCGAGCATCACGTCGTAGGCCAGGCCGGCGGCATCCGCGTCGGCGGGGATCCCCATCACCGAGCGGATGGCCTCGGGCAGGTTGGTGTAGATGGACAGGTCGACCTCGGCGTACGCGAACATCGCGAACACCAGCAGCAGGCCGATGGACACGACGGCGACGACCATCCCGACCCAGCGGTCGCGGACGGCGCGGACGGTGACGGGCAGTGCGGACATCAGGCCATCACCTCCTCGTCGCGGTAGTAGGTGAGGAAGATCTCCTCGAGGTCGGCCTCGTGGGTCGCGATGTCCTGCAACGACCCGACGTCCGTGGCCAGCCCGAGCAGGCTCTGCATGTCGCCGTCGTACGACAGCGTCACCCGGCCGTCGAGCGCGTGGACCTCACGAGCGCCGGGCAGCGCCTCGAAGCGGCCCGCGTCGACGTGGCCGTCGAAGACCAGCTCGATGCGGCGAATGGCCCGCTCGCGCAGCGTCGCGACGCTCTCGACGGCGACCAGGCGCCCGTGCCGGATGATCCCGACGCGGTCGGCGACGCGCTGCACCTCCGACAGGGTGTGGCTGGAGAGGAA
>CAYMGL010000051.1:0-13236 GCA_964389945.1 uncultured Actinomycetota bacterium | reverse complement strand
CGTGCCAGTCGAGCACGGCCTCGAACCGCTCCACCCGGTGCTTGGGCGAGCCGGAGCGCGACAGCTCGTGGCTCTCGTCCGGGAACAGCAGCAGCTCGGACGTCACGCCGTGGCGTCGCAGCATCGAGAAGAACTGCAGGGCCTGCTCCAGCGGACACCGATGGTCCTCGAAGCTGTGCACGACCAGCGTCGGCGTGGTGATGCGACCGGCGGTGCGCACCGGCGAGGCCTGCCACTGGTCGCCGGCGTCGTCGGGGAGCGTCCGGTCGAGGAACATCCGGTCGAAGTACGCCCCGATGTCGGACGTGCCGCCGAAGGACGGCCACGTGAGCAGGCCCCGCTCGACGATCGCCGAGCCGTAGCGGTCCGTGCGGGCCAGGATCCGGGCGGTCGCGTAGCCGCCGTAGGAGCCACCCATGATCCCGACACGATCCGGGTCGATGCGGTCGTAGCGCTCGATCGTCGCGTCGGCGAGCGCCTCGAGGTCGAGGATGTCGACCGAGCCCTCGTCCATCCACGCGTCGACGACCGCCGTCGACCACGCGGTGCCACGACCGGACGAGCCGCGGGGGTTGCACCCCACGACCGCGAAGCCGGCACCGGCCTCGACCTGGAACTCGTCGAAGAAGGCGTGGCCGTACTGGGCGGTGGGCCCGCCGTGGATGTTGACCAGCAACGGGACGTCGTCGCCGTCCGACGCTGCCGGCAGGACCGCCCAGGCGTCGATCTCGACCCCGTCACGCTCGAACGTGAAGTGCTCCACCGGCAGCAGCTCGTCGCGCAGCTGTTCGTTGTGGGCCGTCAGGACGCGGGCCTCGCCGTCCTCGAGGAGCCACAGCTCGCCCGGGTCGGTCGGGTGGGTCGCGGTGTAGGCGATGCGTCCCCCGTCGACGTCGAAGCCGGTCACGGTCTGGGCGCCGCCGACGAGGACCGTCGTGTCCCCGTCGTCGACCGCGACGAGGTGGACCGCACCGCGGTCCTCGACGGTCACGAGCGCACGCCCGGCGCCGTCCACGCGGGCCCGGCCGACGACGTCGCGGTCGAGGTCGGGGAGCAGGTCGGTCGCCTCGCCGGACGAGGTGACCCGCCACAGCGTCGGGGGCGCCGGCCACGCCCACTGGTCGGTGTGGCCGGTCAGCAGGAGGTCGTCGCCGGACGGTGTCGGCGCCGTCGCCCAGAAGCCGGGCCCGAGCAGCTGGGTCGGTGCCTCACCACCTGCCAGCGGGACGGACCACAACGGCGTCCCCGGGTCGGTCTCGCGCTCCTCGTGGCGCGACGACGCGAACACGACGCGGTCACCGGCCACCGCGATGTGGGCGACGCTGTGGTCCGCCGGCGTGAGCGCACGCGTCGCCTCGTCGTCGTCGGGGTCGACGACCCAGACACGACGCACGCGGTCGTGGATCCAGCCGCGGTCGTCCGCGCGGTAGGGCAGCTCGGTGATGCGTCGCGGCTGGCGTGCGCGCTCCTCGTCGTCCCGGTCGGCCCACGCCGGCCGCCACTCGGTCGCGGCCACCACGAGCGCGCTGCCGTCGTCGGTCCAGGTGAGCTCGCCGACGCCCAGTTCGAAGTCGGTGAGCGTGACGGCCTCACCGCCGGCGAGGTCGAGCACCGCCACCTGGGTCGGCTCCCCCGGCGCCGGACTGCGCAGGAACGCGAGCCGCGTCCCGTCGGGCGACCACCGGGGTGCGAGGTCGCGCTGGCCGCTCGTGAACACCCGGTCCTCGCCGCTGGCGAGGTCGTAGACGTGGATCCGGGAGGCGTTGCGGTCCTCGTCGAGGTCGAGCCGTCCCACGACGTAGGCGATCAGGTCACCGCCCGGCTGGAGCCGCGGGTCCGACACGCCGCGGAGGAGGGAGAGGTCGCTCGGTCGCACGTTCGTCCATCACTGCTCGGTGGGGACGCGACGGTAGCCCCGGCACACGCCGGCGCGGCCGTCGGGGCCGGACGTCAGCCGGTGGCCTGCAGGGCCACGCCGAGGTGGTTCTCGAGCTTGCGCTTGATGCGCTGCAACGCGTTGTCGATCGACTTCACGTGCCGGCCGAGCTGGTCGGCGATCTCCTGGTAGGACCGCCCCTCGACGTAGAGGTGCAGGACGTTGGACTCGAGCTCCGAGAGGACCTCGTCGAACAGCTCCCGCAGTCGCGCGACCTCATCGGTCTGCACCAGCTGCGTGAGCGGATCGGCGGTGTCGACGTCCTCGATGGTGTCGGCCACCGTCCGGCTGCCGTCGTCGTGCTGCGGCAGGTCGAACGACACGTAGCTGTTCAGCGGTGTGTGCTTCTGCCGTGTCGCCGTCTTGATGGCCGTGAGGATCTGCCGGGTGATGCACAGCTCGGCGAACGAGCGGAAGCTGGCGCCGTGGCCGGTCTCGTAGTCGCGGACGGCCTTGTAGAGACCGATCATCCCCTCCTGCACGACGTCGTCGCGATCACCGCCGACGAGGAAGTAGGAGCGAGCCTTGATGCGAGCGAAGCGGCGGTAGCGGCGGAGCAGCTCGTCCAGTGCCTCCGAGCGACCGTTGCGGGTCTCCTCGACCAGCTCCTCGTCGGACAGGGTGTCGAGCGGGGCGGCCCGACCGACGCGAGGAATCGCAGGCGCTCGGTCGGTCATCGCTGCTCCAGGGAGGGTCGAGAACACTTCTCTCGGTCGAACGGGACAACGAGCCGCGACCGGCGTGGGGAACGCACTGGTGAACGATCGCACAAGAACGTGCGTTTGTCAGGTCAACCCGTGCACTGAACGCTCGTACACGACCGATCGATCACCTTATCTGACTGCACGTGACGCCACCTCACGCTGCGCTGTGGCGTGCCCCGTCGATCGCGTACAGCGCCACCGCCGTGGCCACCGAGGCGTTCAGCGAGCCCACCCGCCCCCGCATCGGCAGCCGCACCAGCTGGTCGCACGTCTCGCGCGTCAGTCGCGACAGCCCGCGCCCCTCGGCGCCGACGACGAGCACCAGCGGATCGCCGAGCAGGTGGCTCGCCGCGACCTCGACCTCGCCCTCGGCATCCAGACCGAGCGACCACACCGGTCGGTCGGCGATCGCATCGAGCGAGCGCACCAGGTTGGTGACCTGGACCACGGGCAGGTGCGCCAGGGCGCCGGCGGCCGCCTTCTCGGCGACCGGGGTGACCGACGCGGCGCGCCGCCCGGGCACGATCACGGCGTGGGCCCCGACCGCCTCGGCCGTCCGACAGATCGAGCCGAGGTTGTGCGGGTCGGTGACGCCGTCGAGCGCCACGAGCAGTGGCACCTCGCCGGCGGCCGCGGCCCGGTCGAGGACGGTGTCGAGGTCGGCGTAGGGGAACGGCGGTGCCGTGGCGACCACGCCCTGGTGGACGAGGCCCTCGGCCCGTGCGTCGAGGTCGTCGCGATCGACCCGGTCGACCGTCACCCCCGCCGACCGGGCGAGGTCGAGCAGCTCGTCCAGGACCTCGGAGTCACTGCGCCCCGCGGCGACCGCGACCCGACGGACCGGCCGCCCGGCCCGCAGGAGCTCCCGGACCGGGTGGAGGCCGACCACGATGCGGTCAGGCACCGGTCAGCGTCTCCGGGTCGACGTACCAGCGGGGGCCGGTGGGCCGGTCCTCGAGCACGATGCCCGCCGCCGCCAGACCGTCACGGACCGCGTCGGCGGTCGCGAAGTCCTTCTCCTGTCGTGCCGTGGCGCGCCGCTGGACCGCGTCGTCGACCAGCGGTGCGACGAGGGCGCTGGCCTTCCGCCCGGCGGCGAGGGTCTCGGCCAGACCCAGCCCGAGCACGTCGTCGCCGAGCTCCAGCAGCAGGTCACGCAGGGCCGCCGCCTCGGCGAGCGCGGTCGCGTCGCCCTGCTCGGCCCGGGGCAGCCGGTCGTTGCCGTCGGAGGTCAGCGCATGCAGCACGGCCACGGCCTGCGGGGCGTTCAGGTCGTTCTCCATCGCCTCGGTGAACGCGGCGCGGTGGCCGGCGACGACGTCCGCGTCGCTCGCCGGCGCGACCTCGTCGCCGCCGATGACCAGCTCGGTCGTGCGCGCGAACGTCACGAAGCGCGTGAACGCCGTCGTGCCGTCGGAGAGCCGGGACTCGTCGAACGTCAGCGGTGACCGGTGGTGGGCGCTGAGGTACCAGAGACGCAGCGGGCCGCGACCCCAGCGGTCGACGGCCTCGTCCAGCGACACGATGTTGCCGATGGACTTCGACATCTTCTCCTCGCCCATGCGCACCATGCCGTTGTGCACCCAGTAGCGGGTGAAGGGACCGCCGTGGGCGGCCTCCCACTGCGCGGCCTCGTTCTCGTGGTGCGGGAAGACCAGGTCGAAGCCACCGCCGTGGATGTCGAACCCGCCGCCGAGGTGGGCGCCGGCCATGGCCGAGCACTCGATGTGCCAGCCGGGCCGGCCGGGGCCCCACGGCGACGGCCACGAGGGCTCGCCGGGCTTGGCCGCCTTCCACATGGCGAAGTCCAACGGGTCGTCCTTGACGTCCGACCCCACGACGTCGTCCTGCGTGACCATCTCGTCGGGGTCACGCCCCGACAGCTGGCCGTAGTCGTCGAACCGCCGCACCCGGAAGAGCACGTTGCCCTCGGCCTCGTAGGCGAGGTCGTCGTCGATCAGCTCCTGCATCAGCGCGTGCATCTCCAGCAGGTGCCCCGTCGCGAACGGCTGGATGGTCGGGGCCAGGACGCCGATGCGCTCCATCGACCGGTTCCACGCCTGCGTGTACTCGGTGGCGACGGCGGCAGGGCTGCGGCGCTCGCGCGCGGCTCGCAGGATGATCTTGTCGTCGACGTCGGTGATGTTGGACACGAACGTGACGTCGAGGCCCTGCCAGGACAGGAAGCGCCGCAGGAGGTCGAACACGACCGAGGCGCGGCCGTGCCCCACGTGCGCGTCGGCGTAGACGGTCGGGCCGCAGACGTAGATGGAGGCCTTGCCCTCCTCGCGCGGCACGAACTCGCGCTCCTCGCGCGTCATCGTGTCGTACAGCTGCAGCGCCACAACAGTCCTCATGTCCGGGCCGATCGCCGAGGATAGAACCTCCTGACTGATCGACCATCTCCCCTTCAGCACGGCACGCGACGGATGTCGCCGCAGCGACGGGCGTGACCTGCGGCGACGGACGGGACGCTACGCGAGCTCGACGATGCCGAGCTTCAGTGCCTCGACGATGGCCTGGCTGCGGGACTCGACACCGAGCTTGGCGTAGATCTTGGTGAGGTGGTTGCGGACGGTCTTGGGCGCGATGAACAGCGCCTCGGCGACCTCCTTGGGGGTCTGGCCGTCCGCGAGCAGCTGCAGGAGCTGCTGCTCCCGGTCGGTCAGCTGGGGCGCGTCCGGGTCGGGCTCGCGCGGCCCGATCGTGGACTCCTTGGGCTGCGGGTCCAGGACCGGACCCGCGTCGGGCGACGGCATGGACAGGACGTGCTTGCCGCTGTGGGCGTCGCGGACCGCCTGCACGACCTCGTCCGTCGAGGCGTCCTTGACGAGGAAGCCGACGGCGCCGGCCATCCGGGCATCGGCGATGAGCCGCTCCTCGGCGTGCATCGTCAGCATCACGATGCGGCTGTCGGGGGCACGGGTGCGGAGCCGACGGGTCGCCTCGAGCCCGTCGAGGTTCGGCATCGACATGTCCATCAGCACGACGTGCGGGCGGAGCTCCGTGACCACGTCGACGCCCTCGAGCCCGTCACCCGCCTCACCGACCACCTCGAGGCCGGCCTCCTCCAGGGCACGGCGCAGTCCGTCCCGCACCAGACGGTGGTCGTCGACGATCACGACTCGCACGAAGTCCCCCTCACATCGTCCCTCGCAGTTCGACACGCACAACGGTGCCGCGGCCGGGCGTCGGTGTCATGTGGAAGCGGGCACCGATCGCCTCGACGCGGTCACGGACCCCGGCGATGCGGCCCCGCGCGTCCAGGCCGAGCTCCTGCTCCCCCTGCCCGCGGCCGTCGTCGCGGACCTCGACGGCGAGCCGCCCGGGGCCCTGCTCGAGCGCGACCACGACCTTCGTCGCCCGCTGCTCGGACGCGGCCAGCGCCGACAGGTCCTGGCAGATCCGCAGCAGCTGCTGGGCGACGCCGGTCGTGGCGTGCACCGGGTCCGCGGCCGGTTCGAGCTCGGCGATCACGCCGTACCGGTCCTCGAGCCGTTCCAGGTGCTCGGCCAGGGCCTCCTCCAGCGAGTGGTCCTCGCCGACGGCCAGGCGCAGCTCGCTCAGCGTCTGGCGCAGCTCACCGAGGGTCGAGCGCACGTCGGCGCGCAGCTGCTGGAGCTCCTCGTCGTCCGGGTGGCGCTTGCCGGCCCGGTCGAGGCTCATCGCCACGTACGCCAGCGACTGGGCGAACCGGTCGTGCAGCGTCGCACCGAGGCGCTGCCGCTCCTCCTCGGCCCCGATGGTGCGCAGCCGGCGGAACCAGACCGCGTTGTCCAGCGCCAGCGCGAGGGGCAGCCCGAGCCGCTCCAGCGTGTCGCTGGTGGTGTCGGAGAACGCCAGCGGCTCGCTGTGCTCCATCGCCAGCAGCCCGGCCGTCCGGCCCCTGCTGAACAGCCAGACGTAGGCGCCCGAACGGCTGTCCTCCCCGAAGCCGTCACCGTGCGTCAGGTCGTCACGCAGCTGGGGACGTCCGCGCGGACCGGGCCCGAGCACGGGGGGCAGCTCGTCCGGCTCGAGCGAGGCGGGCAGCCTGCAGCCGTCGGCGTGGACGCGGGTCATCCGCCCCGCGGTCGGGTCGCCCGCGAGCAGGACGAGCACCTCGGGCCGGAACAGCTCCTGCAGCTGCGGCCGGATCGCCGGGATGAGCTCGTCGACCGAGAGCGGTGACGACATCGAACGGACCACGTCGTGCAGCGACGACAGCAGGGCGTTGGCACGGCCCAGCTCGCGGATGCCGCCCAGGGCCGTGTCGGGCGGCCCCTCGCCCGGCGCGGGGTCGACGCCGCTCACGACGCGACCACCGTGCAGACGGCCCACGCCGCGATGCCCTCGCCGCGCCCGATGCTGCCGAGGCGGTCGGCGGTCGTCGCCTTCACGCTCACCGCCCCCACCTCGAGTCCCAGCACCTCGGCGAGGTTGGCACGCATCGCCGCGCGGTGCGGCGCGAGCCGGGGTCGTTCCGCGACGACGGTGACGTCGAGGTTGCCGGGCCGCCACCCGGCCTCTGCGAGCTCGGCGACGACCGTCCCGAGCAGCCCGAGCGAGTCGGCGCCGGCCACGTCCGGGTCGTCCACACCGAACCGTTGGCCGATGTCCCCGCGGGCCGTCGCGCCCAGGAGCGCATCGATCACCGCGTGCGCGACCACGTCCGCATCGCTGTGGCCCTCCAGCCCGATCGGGCCCGGCACCTCGCACCCGGCCAGCACCAGACGGCGCCCCTCGACGAGCCCGTGGACGTCGAAGCCCTGCCCGACACGCACCGTCATGGTCCCTCCCGGTCTGCCGTCATCGCCGACGTCGCAGGCGCAGCGTGGCACCTGCGAGCACCGCCTGCTCGACCGCGACCCCGAGGTCCTGCTCGTCGTCACCGAGGTCGACGGAGCCGACCAGCAGGTCACCGCGGACGTCGACCAGGCGGCTGCGGTCGACCGTGCGCACCACCCGACCGTCCTCGACGACGCGCAGCGAGTCCGTCACCGGCGTGACGCCGTCCACCTCGAGGTCGGCCGGCGGCGGGCCACCCGTGGGCCGCCCCGTCCGCAGCCGCAGCCGTGGCGGCGTGGGGACGGCCGTCGGTGTCCCCAGGAGTCGGCCGGCACGGGCGACGTCGGTGGGCCAGGTCACCTTGACGTTGCGCGGGTCACCGGCCACCGCCACCACGGCGACCTCGCTGGCGTGCCGCAGGACGGGCTCCACGGTGTCCGTCGGCGCGGGCCCGGTCGCGTCGGCCGCGGCCCGGAACGCGGCCCGCAGCACCGCTGCCGGCGCCGCCTGCGGGGTCTGGACGCCGACGAGGCGGCGGCGGTCGACCAGCAGGGCGTCGTGGAGGACCGTGGCACCGTCCGGCGCGTCCCAGTGCGCCACCGGCACCGGCCGCGGCAGGGCCGGCACGACGGCGTCGCCGGCGGCGGCAGCAGCCAGGACGCGCCGCACGAGGTCCCGGCCCACGACCGGCCGGGCACCGTCGTGGATCGCGATGACGTCGACGTCACCCACTGCTGCCAGGCCCGCCTGCTCCGACGCGTGGCGTGTCGCGCCGCCGTCGACGACGGCGTCCACCGCGTCGCCGAGGACGGCGGCGATCTCGGCGCGGTCCGCGGGACGCGCCACCACGACGATCCGGTCGACGTCCTGGGCGAAGGCGTCCACGGCCCAGCGGAGCAGCGGTCGACCCGCCACCTCGACGAGGGTCTTGTTCTGACCGAGCGCGGCACGTCGACCGCTGCCACCGGCGAGGACGATGGCTGCCGACGTCACGTCGCGCCCGGTGCCCCAGCGGCCTCCCCGGCACGTTCCCCGTCGTCATCGTCGTCGCGACCGCTCCGGCGACGCTCCACGGAGACCGTGCCGAACAGCATCCGACCCCGGCGCGTCTGGTTGATCGAGGTGACCTCGATCAGCTGCGTCGTCCCGATCTTGTCGGCCGCGTGCTCGACGACGACCATCGTGCCGTCGCGCAGGTAGGCGATGCCCTGGCCGGTCTCCTGTCCCTCGCGCAGGATGTCGACCTGCATCCGCTGCCCCGGGACGGCCGGCGGGCGGACCGCCTCCGCGAGCTGGTTCAGGTCCAGCACCCGCAGCCCGGCGATCTCCGCGACCTGCGCCAGCGCACTGTCGGTCGTGACGAGACCGGCGTCGCGGTCGCGGGCGATCCGGGCGAGCTTGGCGTCCACGTCGTGGACGTCCGGTGGGTCGTCGTCGGTGATCTCGACCACGACGACGTGCTCCTGCTGGAGCTGCGACAGCACGTCGAGGCCGTGACGCCCACCGCGGCGTCGCCGGCGGTCACCCGAGTCGGCCAGCCCCTGCAGCTCGTGCAGGACGAACCTCGGCACGACGAGCGTGCCGTCCACGAACCCGGCCCGGGCGACGTCGAGCAGGCGGCCGTCGATCAGCGCCGAGCTGTCGATGACCTTGACGCCACCACCGCGCGACGGTGAGGACACCTCCAGCCGACCACGCACGCCGATGAACCGGCCGAGGTCCCCGGCCCGCGAGGAGCCGATGCGCATGCCGGCGTAGGCGGTCAGCAGGATGATCGCGACGCCGATCGGGATCGTCACGGCACGACCCGGCAGCAACGCCAGCGGGAAGACGAGCGCAGTGGCCAGGACGACCCCGAGGACGGCCCCCACCACGCCGGCCATGAGCTCGGCGGACTCCACCCGACGCAGGCGTTCCTGGGTCTCGTCCACCTTGGTCAGCAGCCGCCGGCCGCCGATCCCGCCGACGAGGTAGCCGATGAGCGCGCCGAGCAGGGCGCCCAGCAGCGGTGCCTGCTCGGTGCCGACCGTGCCGCCGGCCTCGAATCCGAGCGCCGTGAACGCGACGACGACGCACAGTCGGACGAGCTCGACCACCGCCGAACTACGGGTCGTCTGCAACCGAGCCATGGGCGCCTCCTGTCGAGGAGCCTACGGCGCCACGGGTGCCGGAGCCGTCAGTGGGTCCCGTGTGCGGACAGCATCACCTCGCGGATCAGCTCGTCGGTCTCCTCCTCCGACTTGCCGATCGCGACGCTCAGCTCTGACAGCAGCAGCTGCTTGGCGTTGACGAGCATCCGGCGCTCGCCCGCCGACAGGCTGCCGTCGGCACCGCGGACCGTGAGGTTGCGCACGACCTCGGCGACCAGGAAGACGTCACCGCTGCGGAGCCGCTCGAAGTTCTCCTTGAAGCGGCGCGACCAGCTGCCCTTCTTCTCGCCGTTGGTGTCGCGCAGGACGTCGAGGACGCGCTCGACGTCGTCGCCCGACACCACGTCGCGGACGCCCACCTCCTGGCACCGCTCCGCGGGCACCATCAGGGTCAGGTCCCCGTAGGTCATGCGCAGGACGAGGTAGTCGCACGGCTTGCCGTGGAGTTCCCGCTGCTCGGTGCTCTCGACGATCCCGGCCCCGTGATGGGGGTAGACCACGGTGTCGCCAACGCTGTAGCCCATGGATGCTCCATGTCCCACACGGCTCCCGTGCGACCGGGGCCGCGTCACGCCGAACTGGCGTGTCCCTTGCGGGCGCGGAAGATACACCTCCCGACCACCGCCGTCGACACATGACCGGGGGGACAGGGCAGTGTCTGCGCAGGTCAGCCGGGGTCTGCGCGCCGACGCACAACGACCGACCGCCACGTGCGCACGCGAGGGGCCGGGTGGCCGCTCAGCGGTCCCAGCTGTTGGTCTCCGCGAGCTGGTGGAGCCCCTCGCGGATCGAGCTGGCGCGGGCCTCACCGATGCCGTCGACCTCGAGGAGCTCCTCCTCGGACGCGTCCAGGATCCGCGACAGCGAGGTGAACCGGCTGACGAGCTTGTCGACGATCGAGCTGGGCAGCCGGGGGATGCGGGCGAGCAGCCGGTAGCCACGCGGCTTCAGCGGCGTGTCCAGCGCCCGCGGCGGCTCGTGGTCCAGCGCGGCCGCGATGGCGTCGAGGTCGAGCAGGTCGTGGCTGGTCAGGTCGTCGAGGTCGTTGAGGACCGACTTGAGCTTGCGGCGGCGGTCGCCGCGGTAGTCCTCGACGATGAGGACGCGCTCCTCCTCGACCTCGCTCATCAGCTCGGCGCGCTGGAGCTCGATCAACCGGCCCTCCCGCCCGAGCTCGGCGACGTGGTCACCGACCTCGCGCTCGATGCGGCGCACCATCTCGCTGCGCTGCAGCACGGTGCAGACGTCGCGCAGCGTCACGTCGTCGGCGAGCTCCCGTTCGCCGAGCCGTGTCGTCACCTCGTTGAGGCGACTGCGGTAGCGCTCCAGCGTCGACAGCGCCTGGTTCGCGCGGAACAGCAGGCTCGAGACGTCCTCGAGGACCCGTTTGCGGTCCCCGATGTACAGCGTCACGCGGGACATCGACTCCGAGACCGACAGCACGACCGCGCCGGTCTGGCGGGCCACGCGCTCGGCGGAGCGGTGGCGGGTGCCCGTCTCGTTGGTGGCGATGGACGCGTCCGGCACCAGGTGGACGTTGGCACGGACGATGCGCTCGTCCGCCATGTCGATGATGACGGCGCCGTCCATCTTCGCGAGCTCGGCGATCCGCTGGGCGGTGAGGTTGGACTCGATCTTGAAGCCGCCGGACACGACGTCGCGGACGGGCTCGGAGTCCTCCAGCACCAGCAGGGCACCGCGGCCGGCACCGATGATCCGCTCGATGCCGTCCCGGATGATCGTCCCGGGGGCGAGCTCGGCGAGGGCATCACGCAGGTCCGCGTCCGTCACCTCCGACACCCGGAACTCCTTGCTCGCCCTGTGGCCAACCCTACAGAAGGGCTCAGTCCGGAAGTGTGAGGACGGGCCCCTCCCTGACGGCCAGGCCGTCCGCGACGAGCCCTGCGACGACCCGCGCCGTGCGCTGGTCGTCGGCCCACCCGGTCACGCCGGACGCACGATCGACCGGGAGGGGACCGGCACGCAGGGCGTCGAGCAGACGGCCGCGGCCCTGACGGTCCGACCCCTCGAACCGTGACTGGGCGGAGCCCGTCAGGGCCGACCCCTCCGCCGGGTCGGGCCCCTCCCCCCGCCAGGCGCAGTGCCTCGCGACGGGACACACGTCGCAGCTGACCCGCCGCTTGGTGCAGTGGACGGCCCCGAGCTCGAGGACTGCCTGGTTCCACAGCCAGCCGTCGCCGGGCGGCACGAGGTCGTCGGCCAGCCGCTGTGCCTCGCGTGTGGTGAGCCGTCCCCCTGCGACGGCACGGGCCAGGACGCGGGCCGCGTTGACGTCGACCACCGCGTCGTCGTGCTCGAACGCGAAGACCCGCACGGCACGCGCGGTGTACGGACCGACGCCCGGCAGGGCGAGCAGTGCGTCGAGGTCGTCGGGGACCGCGGCGTCGTGCCGCTCGACGACCTGCTGCGCCGCGTCGTGCAGCGCCACGGCCCGCCGGTTGTAGCCCAGCCCCTGCCACTCCCGGAGCACGTCCGCCCGGCTCGCCGCAGCGCAGTCGGCGACGGTGGGCCAGCGGTCGAGGAACTGCTCCCAGCGGGGGGCGACCCGGCTGACCTGTGTCTGCTGGAGCATGGTCTCGGCGACGAGGATCGCCCACGGGTCACGCGTGCGACGCCACGGCAGGTCGCGCAGCTCGGCCCGCGCCCAGGCGAGCAGGTCCTCCTGCAGTCGCCTCACTGCGGGAGTGGGACCACGTAGAGCAGGTGGGCCGCGTCGGCGTCGACGGTGACGGTCCCACCGCCGTGCCGCAGCTCGTACCCGGCACCGGTGTGGGCGACGTCCACCTCCATGCCCGCGTACACACGGGCGTTGCCGAGCGCGTGCATCACCTCGGGGTCGCCCTGCAGCTGCTCACTGATCCGCACGATCCGGACCCGACCGGGCGGCACGCCGTCGAGCGGCTCGAGCTGCTGGTCCGACGCGGCGTCGCCGGAGCCCGGGATCGGGTTGCCGTACGGCGAGGTGGTCGGGTTGCCGAGGAAGTCCTCGAGCTTCTGCGCGACGCGGTCGGAGATCACGTGCTCCCACCGGCACGCCTCCTCGTGGACGTGCTCGTGCTCGATGCCGAGCACGTCGACGAGCAGCCGCTCCGCCAGCCGGTGCTTGCGCAGGACGTCGGTGGCCAGCGCCCGGCCCGTGTCGGTCAGCCGCACCGTGCGGTCGTCCGCGAGCTCGACCAGGCCCTCGCGCTCCAACCGCGACACGCCCTCCGACACCGACGGGGCCGACAGGCCCAACCGTTCGGTGAGGCGGGCACGCAGCGCAGGGATGGACTCCTCCTCCAGTTCGAGCACCGTGCGCAGGTACATCTCGGTGGAGTCGATGAGGTCGTGCGCCACGGGGCACTCCTTCGCCTGCCTGCCGGCGGACCATACCCCGCACGACGACGTCGGCCGGGCGTGCGCCCGGCCGACTGGTCGCGCGATCGTGGTGTCAGGCGGTCGCCGTGCGCGTCCGGCCGAGCAGCGCGGCACCGAGGGCCAACAGGGCCAGTGCGACCACTGCTGCCGTGTGGGCGGCGAACCCGGTCTCGGGCAGCTGCTCGCTGCCGTTCGCAGCCGCGGCGGCGGTCGCGGCCGTTGGCGAGTCGTCGCGCTCGAGCGCACTGCTCAGGACACGGGTCTCGTCGTCCGTGGCGGCAGTGTCCGTCTCGTCCGT
>CAYMGL010000050.1:0-13244 GCA_964389945.1 uncultured Actinomycetota bacterium | reverse complement strand
GTGGCGGCACCGTGGGCGGCGTGGACGACGTTTCGGCCGATGAGGTTGCGCAAACGGGACTCCATGAGGTTGGTCGACCTTCCATTATGGCGGAAGAATCGGTCGTTTCGCAGGATCGGCTCGCGATCCGAGCGGTGCCGAAACCGATTCGGTATTGGGTCCGGCTTCTCCTGACCGCTGATCGCAGTGCCGTCGAATCACGAGCGGGAGAGGCCACCTCAAGCCCTGTCTACTGCGTGCCGACATAGGCTTGGGCGTCACTGGGGGAGAGTCGGTGCAGGACCATGAGCCGAGCTTCTGGGCGGACGACGGCCCTCGGTACTACCACGCGCCTCCGGGCAGCGGCGCGCATGAGATCGCGGACCACCTGATCGTGTCCGGTACCGAGCCCGGCGATCCCCGCATGACGGCTGCGTCTCGATGGCGCCGCGGTGCCATCGGTGAGCAGGAAGTCGGACGACGGCTCGACGAACTGCCTCGGTCGGACTGGGCGGTCGTGCACGACCTCACGATCGGCAGCGGTGGAGCGAATCTGGACCACCTCGTCATCGGTCCACCGCGAGCGTTCACGGTCAACACCAAGCACCTCTCGGGGGACGTCGTCGTCTACAGCCGGGCGCTGCTCGTGGCTGGTCGTAAGACGGCCTACCTGCCCAAGGCGGTCGAGGAGGCGTCGCGCGTCCGATCGACCCTCCGATCCGTGACTGGGATCGACCCCCACGTGTGGCCGGTCCTGGTGTTCCACGGATGCAAGGTGACGGTGAAGGAGCAACCGAGCGATGTCACGGTGCTGCAGTCATCCGACGTGCCGAACTGGTTCGCCGGTCAGCGCCACCCGACCCTGCGCCGATCGCAGGTGGCGACGCTCGAGACCGCGGCGCGGGCTTCGACGACCTGGCCACGTTCGACAGTGAGTCCCGAGGCGCACGCCAAGCGCGTCGCCAAGCAAGCCTCTGGGACGAAGCGCGAACCAGGGTTGCCGCAGCAGACGCACACCGTCGTGAGGTGGCGCCGTTTCGGTCAGGACCGCTTCTACGTCAACGACAGTGACGGCGACGCGATGGGCTACTACGACGCGGTCAAGGACGTGGTCGTCAGCCAGCGGCCTGAGGACGAGGTGCTCGTGCGGGCTGCTCTACGACGCGAGGGCATCATCCCGTAGTCCCAGCGGTGTCGCGCGACACCGGATCAGAAGATGGCATTCGCCGCGAAGGTGATGCCGGAGATCGAGACCATCGCGCCGATCAGCGTGAAGGCGAGTCGACGTTGGCCGTCCGCTACATCGACCCGGAACCCGGCCAGCTCGGTGCGGACATCTGCGATCTCATCGCGCAGTTCAGTCCGCAGCTCGGCCATCTCGGCGCGCAACTCGAGACCGAGCATGCGCACGTCGTCCTTCCTGGCCACGTCGGCCCATCCGACCGGGGGTAGCAAGGACATCAGCGTGCTCGTTGGTTGCCGGCCGAGCAGTTCCTCAAGCCTGGTGTAGAGCTCGTGCCGCGCGGCCTCGTCGACTGCCACTGTGCCATCTCCGTGTCAGGCGCGCAGCAACCATGGCCGGGTCGTTGGCCGTTGTCGGGGCGGGCGTCAGCACGCTTGTGGACGGCGGTGACCTGAACTGACTCGCTGCTTGTTCGCGGCAGTGGTCGCAACTCGTGGTGCAGAGCCCAGCCGCGGGCGGATGACTGCCGCCCCGGGGCTGTTGCTCTGCAGCTGATCGACGTCGGGATGTGCAGCGTGACCCGCCGCCACGCTCGGCTCAGCGGTCCTTGTTGCGGGCCTCCTCGGACTTGGCGTCACGCTTGTCGCGCTTCGCCTGACGTTTCTCCTTGGCGGTGCTGGCGGCTGCCGTCTTCTTGCTGCGTCCGCCCTTGTCCTTGCCTGCCATGTCCTGCTCCTGCGTCGTGGGTCCATCGGTACGTGACCCACTGTGTCCGCCGGTGGCCCTCGCGTCCGACGGCGGGAGGCCCTCAGTGCGGCCCGGTCGTTCAGCCTGCGTTCACTGGGCACGTCCAACGTGACGTGCCCAGGCCGGTACGTGGAGATCGACAGCGTCGCGCACATGCCGTGGGTCCACGACACCGACGAGGTCGTCGCCGAGATCCAGCAGTTCGTGACCGGCCGCGCACCGCAGGTTCCCTCGTCCCGCGTCCTGGCGACCGTGCTCATGAGCGACATCGTCGGCTCCACCGCACGGCTGGCCGAGCTCGGCGACACGGCGTGGACGGGAGTGACGCTGGTCACCGCCACCGTGCGAGACCTGGCGATCGGTTCCGGCATCCAGTTCGCGTCGCAGGGCAAACGGGAGCTCGACGGCGTGCCCGGCAACTGGGAGGTCTTCCAGGCCGTGGCCACGTGACTGCCCGAGCATCGAGCTGGGACTGGCCTAGGGTCTGCGCCCTCGACGGAGGACTGCCATGCGAGGCATCACGCCACACCTGTGGTTCGACACGGAGGCTGCCGAGGCCGCCACGTACTACTGCGAGACGTTCCCCGACTCGCGGGTGACGAGCACGACGAGCCTGCCCGACACCCCCTCCGGGGACGCGCAGACCGTCTCCTTCGAGCTGTTCGGTCAGCCGTTCATGGCGATCAGCGCGGGCCCGCTGTTCTCGTTCAACCCGTCCATCTCGTTCTCGGTGGCCTGCGAGACCGTCGAGGAGGTCGACCGCTACTGGCAGCGGCTCGCACCGGGCGGTTCGGTCATGATGGAGCTCGGCGAGTACCCCTTCAGCGAGCGGTACGGGTGGGTGGCCGACCGGTTCGGGCTGTCGTGGCAGCTCTCGCTCGCCGCTGATGGCGTGGCGGGACAACGGATCACGCCGTCGCTGCTGTTCGTCGGCGAGGTCGCCGGTCGGGCCCACGAGGCGATCGAGCACTACACGTCCGTGTTTCCGGACGCCGCCGTCGACATGGTGGTGCCCTACGGCCCGGACGCGCCCGACGATGACGAGGGGGACGTCATGTTCGCGTCGTTCCGCCTCGCCGGCCAGCAGTTCACGGCGATGGACAGTGGCAACGACGGCCACGACTTCGCGTTCAACGAGGCCGTGTCGTTCCTGGTCACCTGTGACGACCAGGAGGAACTCGACCGCTACGCCGATGCGCTGTCGGCGGTCCCCGAGGCTGAGCAGTGCGGGTGGCTGAAGGACCGCTTCGGCGTGTCCTGGCAGCTGGCTCCCGCCGACCTCCAGCGCATGCTGTCGGAGGGCACCGACGAGCAGATCGCACGCGTCACCGAGGCGTTCCTCCCGATGAAGCGCTTCGACATCGCGGCGCTGCAGCGCGCCTACGACGGGACAGCGGCCGGCGCCTGATCCGGGCCGCTCGGACGTACAGTCGTCGCTGGTGCGGGAACGGGCGGTCTGCGGTTGGAGCATCGGGAGGCCCACGGCATCGGCCTGACGCTGGCCGTGCTGTCTGCTGCCGCGTTCGGCACCTCCGGCAGCTTCGCCGCGAGCCTGCTGGACGCGGGCTGGACCGCGGGGGCCGCCGTCACCGCCCGCGTGGTGCTCGGCGCCGTGCTGCTGACGGTCCCGGCCCTCGTCGCGGCGCGCCGCCACGCCAGCCCGGGAGCGCTGCGCCGCGGCAGCCGCACGATCGTCCTGTACGGGCTGGTGGCGGTCGCCGGCACGCAGCTGTGCTACTTCCTCGCCATCCAGACCCTCTCCGTGGCCGTGGCGCTGCTGCTGGAGTACTGCGGTGTCCTGGTGGTGGTCGTCTGGATGTGGCTGCGCCACCAACAGCGCCCGGGTCGGCTGACGATCCTCGGTGCGACGATCGCCGTCGGCGGGCTGGTCCTCGTCCTGGACCTGCTCGGTGGTGCCGCAGCGATGGACCCGGTCGGGGTGCTGTGGGGCCTGGCGGCCGCGCTCGGGCTGGCGACGTACTTCGTGGTCTCCGCGGACGTCCGCGGTGGGCTGCCACCGCTGACGGTGGCCTGGGGCGGTCTGCTCGTGGGCGGCGTCACGCTGGTGGTCGCTGCGCTGGTCGGCGCCCTCCCGATCGCCGCACCCCGCACTGACGTCGTCCTGCTCCGGACCGAGGTGAGCTGGCTCGTGCCCGTCGTCGGCCTGTCGCTCGTGGCGGCGGTGCTGGCCTACGTCGCCGGGATCGCGGGGGCGCGCCGCCTGGGACCGCAGCTGGCGTCGTTCGTCGGGTTGGCCGAGGTCGTCTTCGCGGTCGCGTTCGCCTGGCTCCTGGTCGGCCAGGAGCTGCGTGCCGTCCAGCTGCTCGGCGGCGGGCTGGTCGTCGGTGGCATCGCCGTGGTGCGCATCGAGGCCATCCACGCGGCGCGGGGGCAGACCGTCGCAGCGCCGCCGCCCGACGAGGCAGCCGCTGCGGTGCAGCTGGAGAGCGGCGGACCGGGGCGGTCCACCGACGGCACGTGACGTGGTCGACGGCGCTCGCCGCGACGACCGTGCTGGTGGGCCAGCGTCGGCGCGGGCGTCAGGAACTCGATCGGGCCTCCAGGCCTGCCACGAGCGTGTCGAGCATCCAGTCGAAGCTGTCGTCGACGTCCACGTCGATGCCGAACCCTCCGGCGAGGTCCAGGTCGAGGAAGCCGTGGACCGCAGACCGGAAGGTACGGGCGGCGTGCACGGCGTCGGTGGGGGACTGGCCGAACGCGACGAGCGCGTCCACGACGACGGCGACGGCCTCACGGCCCGCCTCGCGCACCTCGTCGTCATCGACCTCGCTGGTCGGCACCGAGTAGGCGTACAGGCCGGGGTGCTCCGCTGCGAAGTCCCGACCGGCGGCGGCGATGGCGCGCAGCGCGTCACCGCCGGCCCGGCCGACCGCCGCGCGCCGCATGCGGTCGCCCAGCTCGGTGAGGGACCGGACCGTCAGCCGCCGGTGCAGGTCGTCGACCCCGGCCACGTGGTTGTAGAGCGAGGGCGTGCGGATGCCGAGCTCGCGCGCGACGGCGCCGAGCCCGACGGCATCCGGTCCCTCTGCGTCGGCGATCGTCGCGGCGACGTCGACCACGCGCTCGGGGGTCACGCGTCCGGGAGCTGCCACGATCAGGCCCCCAGGGGGGCGGTCGCGAGGAACGCGACGATCGCGGTCGCGGTCGTGTCCGGCTGCTCGACGTGGGGGTAGTGCCCAGCGCCCTCGACGAGCACGACCTCACCCGACAACCGGTCGGCGATCCACGCCGCCTCGGCCGACGGGTCCGGCCAGTCGGGGTCGGCCGTGCCCATGACCACGAGCGTCGGTGTGGACACCTCGCCGAGGCGGGCCTCGACGTCTGCGCACGATGACACGGCCAGCGTGCGCATCGCCTCCATGCGGCCGGGCTCGGACAGGTTCGTGCGCAGCGCCGCGCTGACCTCGGGGAGGTCGCTCGGCGTCGTGCTCGGGAACAGGCCCTCGCGGTAGGACGCCCAGACCCGCGGCCCCCAGGGACGCAGCAGCGCCAGACGCAGTCCGAGCAGCTGCAGGCGGTCGGCAAGGCCCTGGTCCGGCTGGTCGCGGACGAAGGCGCCGATCAGGGTGAGGCTGCGGACGAGGTCGGGGACCTCGGCCGCAGCCCACGCGACGGCCGACCCGCCCAGCGAGCACCCGATGAGGTGGGCCGGGCCGGCATCGAGGTGGCGCAGCAGCGCGACCACGTCGCCGCCCACGGCTGCACGCGTCAGGTCGGTGAACGTCGTGTCGGACGTCCCGTGTCCGCGCAGGTCCAGCACGACGACGCGGTGGCCGGCGGCGAGCAGGGCGGGTTCGAGATGCCGGTACTCCGTGGCGAGGTCGCCCACGCCCGGAACGCACACGACGAGCGGCCCCTCGCCGCGGTCGGTGTAGGTGAGGCGCCCTTCGGGGCGCGTGAGCGTGGCAGTGGCCATGTCGACTCCTTCGTGACATAGCCACTGTACTAATAGTATTAGTTCGAGGCAAGGCCCCTGATGGCTCACCGTGGTTCGGCGAGCTGCGACGCCTATCGCCGGCCGGGCACGATCGCCTGGACCGTCAGGGTCGCCACGACGTGGATCTCCACCGTCTGGCCGGCCGCGAAGATGTCGGTGTCGAAGTCGGCGTTGAGGATCCCCGCGAGCTCCTCGTCGATGTCCTCCAGCACGTCCACGACCCCGTCGACGAAGACGACGGTGCAGGTGATCAGCTCCTTGTTGCCGTTGTAGGCACCATGGTCCGACCCGTCCTCGAAGTCGAACGAGGCGTCATCACCGATCGACGCCTCGTCACCGTCGACGATGGTCGCTGTCACCGTCTCGCTGTACTGGAAGTTCTTCCCGACCTGCAGCCATCCGGTCTCGGTGTCCCAGGCGGGCTTGCCCTCCGAGCTCGGTGTGGGTCGCACGGCGGTCCATCCCTGGTCGACCCCGTCTCCGTCGACACAGGTCACGTCGAGGACGAAGTCCTCGTTGTTGGCGTTCCTCGGTGCCGCGCTCGCCGGCAGCGCTGCGACGAGCAGCAGGGCTGCGACCAGGCCGAGTGTGGTGATCGTCCGCTTCATGGGGCTCCCCTCCCGTTCAGCAACGACCCCTTCCGTCGTGCGGCGGACGTGCCGGTCACGTCGAGGGGTGTGGCCACCAACGCTGACCGTTGGAGCCCGGCGAGGGCAATGGTCGGTTGCGACCATGGACGACCGGCATGCCGACCTTGACCGGCGCAGCCCCTGACTAGGCGGGAGTGCCCATCGACAGCACGACCAGTGGCAAGGTCAGCCGCTGGCCGACCTCGCGCTCAGTCGCGGGTCCTCGCGAGCCAGCGCACGGCGCCGGCGGCCAGGAGGACGACCACGGCCACGTAGAGCAGCACGCGCAGGGCCTTGAGGAGCAGGCCCACGATCGCCAGGACGACGGCGACGGCCAACAGGACGAGGGCGAGCCGGACGGGGTTGGAGGGGAGTTCCACGCGGTCGTTCCTTCGTGTCGGCTGCTGGACGGCTGCCGTCCACCACGTGCCACCTCCGTGCCGTTTGCAGGCGTGTCGTGGTGTCTGGTCCGCCGTGCGCCAGCGGGATGGCTCGGGACGGCCCGTCGTGACCAGGTGCAACGGCCATGTGGACGCCCCTACGGGCGTTAGACGTTCCAGGGGGCCGGGGCGTGTGCGAAACCGTTGACTGCCGAAATGCAGTTCGCCACAGTTCCGGCAGCTGCAGTGTGGCGCGAACCTCTGTGAGAGCGTCTTCGTCACGTCTGCACGCGGGAGCCCCTCGCCCAGACGACGTGCTCACCACCCGATGCGGTGCATCGGGTCTTCGCCTGCCCCGCACGGGGCGCAACACAAGGTGCGCTGCACACATGAACACACTGCTTCGCGGTGTGGTGGTCGCGGGGGTCGCTGCCCTCGTCATCGCCGTGCCAATGATCGTCGGGCTCCCCAGCCCCTGGCCCGTGCTGCTGGTCGCCGGCGTCGCGTTCGCGCGTCCCGCCCGCCCCGGCTCGGCCGTCGCCGTCCTCATCGGCGCCGCCGCGTGGTGGCTCGCCATGGCCCTGCGCGCGGGCGTGCTGCCCGACGCCACCTCCTCGGAGATCCTGGCCGCCGTCGTTGCCATCGCGATCATCGTGCTCGCGGCCGCCGTGAGCCGCGACCGGCTGCCGCTGTTCGCCGGCCTGGCCGGGATCGGCGCCTTCGCAGGTCTCTACGAGCCCGTCTTCGCCGACGCGCCGACCGAGTTCCTCGCCGCGTCGCCCGTCGCGTTCGGTGCCGTCGTCATGGCCACCGGCCTCGCGTTCCTCGCCGCAGCACTCGTCGACCTGGTCGCCGGGCTGTTCTCCAAGCGTGACCAGGTCACGTCCCTTCGCACCGAGGCGGTCTCCTGATGCGTCGTCTGCTCATCGTCCCGACCGCGGCTGCGGTCCTGCTCTCGTTCGCCGTGCCCGCAGCGGTCGCCGCCGAGAGTGGCGTGGTCCACCGCGAGTCCGTGCTCACCGAGCTCGACGCGACCGGCGCTCCCGGTACCTCCCGCATCTTCACCCAGATGACCGTGCCCGCCGGCGAGGAGGTCCGCCTGTCGGGCCAGTCGCTCGCGTCGCTGCGCACGCTGTCCGGCAAGGCCGCACAGAGCGGTGACGACGTCGTCTTCGGCGCCGGCCTGTCGCGGACCGTCGCCGACCACACCGCCGACCTCCCCGTCGAGATCGACGTGTCCTACAGCATCGACGGCCAGACCGTCGACGCCGACGAGGTCGTGGGCCACGACGGTGAGGTCGCCGTGACCTACACCGTCACCAACCTCACGGCCGAGGAGCGCGAGCTCACCGCCATCGACGGCGACCGCGTCGGCTCCAAGGAGACGATGACCGTCGCCGTGCCGATGGTGGCGTCGGTGTCCATGACCCTTCCGTCGATGTTCGACGACGTCAGCGCCCCCGGCGCCGTCGTCGTCGGTGACGGGCGCGGCAACACCGTCGTGAACTGGTCGCTGCTGCTGTTCTCGCCCCTCGGGGCCGAGACCCAGCAGGTCACCTGGACCGCGAACGCCCGTGACGCGATCGTGCCCGAGGCCGTCGTCCAGGTGCTGCCCGTCAGCCCGGCGTCGTTCGGTTCCTTCGGGTCCACCTCCGCTGCCTACGAAGGTGCCGTCGGCTCCACGCGTGAGCTCACCGCTGGTGCCCGTCAGATCGACCGCAACGTCAAGCTGCTCGCTGAGGGCGCCGGCAAGCTGCTGGCCGGCCTCGTCCAGCTGCGCGACGGTTCGGCGCAGCTCTCGGACGGTCTGGTCGACGCCCGTGACGGCTCGGCCCAGCTGGCCGACGGTCTCGGCGCCGCACGTGCGGGTGCCGGGGAGCTGTCCAGCGGCCTCGGTGACCTGTCCGACGGCGCATCCGCCGTCGCCGACGGGCTCGCCCAGCTCGACGCCGGCTCGGTCCGCCTGAGCGCTGGCCTCGGCCAGCTCGCGACCGGTAGCCAGGACCTCGCCGACGGTGTCGGTGAGCTGTCCGCCGGTGCGACGCTGCTCGACGACAACGCCAAGGACCTCGCCGCTGGTGCGGTCACCCTCGAGGGGGGTGCTGCCCAGCTCCAAGCGGGGATCAACCAGCTCTCGGCCGAGCTGCAGGGCGCCGAGGGGCTGCCGGCAGCACTCGCAGGCATCGACCTGCTCCAGGCCGGGATCGGCACGAGCTCGACCCCCGACACGATCCTCTACGGCCTCGCCCTCATCGGCGCCGGGCTGACCGACGCACAGGACGGCATCGGCACGCCCGTGATCGGTGACACCACCACCCTGCGCGGTGGCGTCGCGACCGCCAACGCCGGGCTCGCCGGTGTCGGCACGAACAACGGCACCATCGGGACGCTGGCCGGCCAGGTCGGCACCGACATCCAGACCGCGATCACCGACCTCACCCCGCTGAACGGTGACCCGGTGGTGGCCGACACCATCACGCTGCTGGAGACGAACCTCGTCCGTGTGCAGACGATCGGTGCGATCTCGGCCGGGATCGGCACGGCCATCGGCCAGCTCCAGGGCGGCCTCGGCCTCGTCGACGCCGGCCTCGCCGAGCTGTCGGCAGGGATTGGCGACACCGCGACGGCGGACACCCTGCGCAACGGCGTGTTCCGCGTCACCGCTGGTGTCAGCAACCCGCTGTGCAACCCGGCTGACCCGACCAACCCGGCGAACCCGTGCGGGCTGCTGGAGGGTCTCGCTGCACTCGAGAGCGGTCTGAGCACTGCGGCCGCCGAGGTGGCTGCCGGGCTCGGCGACGCGACGACCGAGAACACCCTGCTGTGGGGCGCCGCGCAGGTCGCCGGCGGGTCGACGCTCGTCGCTGACGGCGCCGGGCGCCTCCAGGCCGAGGGCACCGCTGCCCTCGCCGCCGGTGCGCAGCAGGCTGCGGCCGGCGCCGAGCAGCTCGCTGCTGGTGCGGCGCAGGCCGACGCCGGTGCGACCGAGCTCGGCAGCGGCGCGAAGCAGCTCGCGGACGGCAGCATCGAGCTCGCGGACGGCGCCCAGCGTGCCGACGCGGGTGGCGGTGACCTCCTCGACGGCCTCGTGCAGCTCGACGAGGGCGGTGAGCAGCTCGCCGACGGCCTCGTCGACGCTGCGGACGGCAGCCAGCAGATCACCGACGGCCTCAACAGCGCCGTGCCCGGTGGCGAGCAGCTCGCCGGCGGCGCACAGCGGCTGACCGACGAGGGGACCAGCGTGCTCGCACGCTCGGTGAGCGACGCCTCGGCGTCCTCCTCGCTGCAGCTGGCGCACGTCACCGCGGTCGCGGCCCGCGGCACGGCCGGTGACGGCCTGCCGTACCCGACCGTCGAGGGCGCGGACGCCACGGCCGTGTACGAGTTCCAGCTCGCTGGCGTCGGTGCCGACGCCGGTCCCGGCCCCGTGGCGCAGGTCGGCCTGGGTGGTCTCGCCCTGCTCGCCGCGGCGCTGCTCGGCTCGGTCGCCGGTGGTCGTGGCGCGCGACGCCAGGACCCGGACGAGCTCATCGAGGTCCCCGACCTCGTCAACGTGTGAGCCCTGCGCCCACACCATGACTGGTGGCCACCGCGGACCTCGCGGTGGCCACCGTCGTCGTGGGACCACGGTCGCTGCATCGGGTGGTGCGCAGGTGGTACCTCGCTGGTGGCACCCAGCGATCCGAGGCAGTCGTTGTCCGAGCCCGAGACCCTGCAGATCACCGACCCCTACGAGCGACGCGCGTGGGAGGCCTACCAGGAGTGGGTCGAGCAGGGCCGTGAGCTCGGTGCGATCGGCCGCGGCGTGCGGTCGGTGACGCGGACCGCGTCGGGCATCGGTGGCAGCGTGCGGGACCGGCTCGACGGCACCACGGTGGGCGAGGTGGTCGCACGCGCGGGCGCGACGGCGCGAGGCGTGTGGACCTCCGACGGCGTGCAGGCGGTCGTCGAAGCGACCCAGGCCGCCGTCGACAGCGGCTACACGACGGCGATCGACGCCTCCCTGCGGTCGGTCGACCCCACCGACGCCCTCGAGCACTACAGCGGGTTCGTCGTGGGGGAGCGGATCGAGGAGCTGCGCGAGCTGCCGCTGCGCGTGCTCGACCGCCGCCGCCCGCCCATGGAGGCACGCGAACAGCTGCGCTTCGCCGCGACGTCTGCTGCCACCGGGACCGTGCAGGGGCTTGCCAGCGTCACCGGCGTGGTCTCCGCCAGTGTCGTCGCCGCCGACATCGTGGCCAGCATCGGGCTGTCCGCCCGTGCCATCGCCGTGCAGCTGTCCCACTACGGCTACGACGTGACGCAGCCGTCCGAGCACGCCTACGTGCTGACCCTCATGCAGGCGTCGCTGGCCGAGAGCACGGTCGAGCAGGCGCTGCTCACGTCACAGGCCCGCTGGCTGTCGCACGGACTCGCACGTGGCCGGTCGTGGTCGCAGCTCGACGAGCAGCTGCTCGGGCGCCTGGCCCAGCGAGCCTTCCGCACGGTGGGGGAGCGCCTGACCCGACAACGCCTGGCCCGGCTGGTGCCGGGTGTCGCCGGCCTGGTCGGGGCCGGCCAGGGCTACCGGCACGGTCGGATGATCGTGGACGCGGCGTTCCACGAGGGGCGTGCTCGACTGCTCCGTGACCGTTGGGGCGACGGCGACGAGGTGCTGCCCGCACCCGACGATCCCGGCGCCTGACGGTCCGCTGTCACACCCCCTTCGTAGGGTCATGGCGCGTGGTCGGTCCCGACCCGCACGCCGTCCCGCACGAGGGGGAGTGCCATGTTCCGGTTGTCCGACGAGCCGGCGGCCCCGTCCCCGAGCCACGTCGTCGTCCGCGCGGAGGCCGCCATCGCCGACGGTCGACCGCACGACGCGCTGCGGATGGTCGAGCCGCTGCTCGCCGACGACGGACCGGGGCACGCACCGCTCGTGCGCGCGGCGCTGCTCGTCCAGCGGGGCAACGCGCGCAGTGACGTCGACGACCAGCGCGGTGCCCTCGACGACCTCGAGGAGGCCCGACGCCTCTACGCGGCTGCCGGCGACCGGGCCGAGGCAGGCATGGTCGAGATGGAGCTCGGCATCGCCCTGGCGCGTGCCGGCCGGCCCACCGAGGCCCTGCAGTGCCACGAGCGCGCCCTGGCTGCCTACCGCGAGCACGGCGACGCGGTCGACGTCGCCCGCTGCTGGCAGAACATCGCCACGTGCTACGCCAACCTGGGCGACGCCGAGCGGGAGCGCGACGTGCTGCACGCAGCGCGGGCCGTCTTCGCCGAGCACGGTCTCGAGGAGAGCGCGCTCGCGTGCACCTACAACCTCGCACTCACGGACTGGCGGACCGGTGAGCTGGATGCCGCCCGCGCCACGCTCACGATGTTGCGGGAGGCGTACCGGCTGCGCGGCATGTCCCGCGCCCTGGCGGACGCGACCGACGACCTCGGGGCCGTGCTCCACGAGTTCGACGAGCTCGAGGCATCCGAGGTGCTGCACCGCGAGGCAGCAGCGGCCTACGAGGTGCTCGGCCTGTCCGCCCAGCGGTGTTCCGCACTGGTGTCGCTGGCCCACACCCTCGCCCACGCCGGGCGCCTGGACGAGGCCGAGGCCGAGCTGGCGGTCGCCGACTCCCTCGCGAGCACGCCGGGCAGCGTCGCCCACGTCCGGTTCGAACAGGCCTGGGCGGCGATCCGGCGGGGCGACACGGTCCGGGCCCTCGAGCACTGCGAGCAGCTCGAGGCCGTGGACCGTGCCCGCGGGGCCGAGTCAGCGCTGCCGTACCGGCTGTGGACCGAGGGGGTCGCGTGGCGGGTCGCCGGTCGTCCCGCCACGGCGGTCGAGCGCCTGCGTCGGGCCGTCACCGGCCTGCGGGCACTCGGGGCCGTGCTGCCCCTGGCCGAGGCGACACGTGACCTCGGTCTCGCGCTGGCTGCTGCGGGGCAGCAGCGTGCGGCAGCCGACGCGTTCCGGACGGCGGCCGAGCAGTTCACCACCATGGGGCTGCACGACCGTGCTGCCGACTGCCTCCGCCACTGAGCGACGCCACCTGAGATGCCCGCGCCCCAGCCCGCCGATGCCCCACGCCCGCCAGGTGCGGCGCTGGAGCCCCCTGCCGACCTGACGCCCTTCCAGCAGCACGTCGCAGCGGTCGTCGCCGGGCTGCAGCCGGGGGAGGTGCTGACCTACGGCGAGGTCGCCCTCGAGGCCGGCCACCCCGGTGCCGCACAGGCCGTCGCCAACGTCCTGCGACGGGTCCCGGACCTGCCGTGGTGGCGGGTCGTGCCGACCAGCGGCCGGCTCTACCGCACCCACGCGCCGGTGCAGCAACCGCTGCTCGAGGCCGACGGCGTGACCGTCGACGACGAGCGGCGCGTGCGAGCCTGAGCTG
>CAYMGL010000049.1:0-13710 GCA_964389945.1 uncultured Actinomycetota bacterium | reverse complement strand
ACAAGCCCGGCAACGTCAAGCTGCGCCCGGAGATCCTGCGCAGCGGCCAGACCGCTGCGGCGCAGCACCTCGGCCTCGACGACCCCGAGACCGCCAAGCCGTTCGACCTGGTCTTCCACGGCGGCTCGGGCTCGACGCCCGAGGAGATCGCCGAGGCGGTCAGCTACGGCGCGATCAAGATGAACGTCGACACCGACACGCAGTACGCCTTCAGCCGGCCGATCGCCGGGCACATGTTCAGCAACTACGACGGCGTGCTGAAGGTCGACGGCGAGGTCGGCAACAAGAAGACCTACGACCCGCGCACCTGGGGCCGCAAGGCCGAGGAGTCGATGGCTGCCCGGGTCGTCCAGGCCTGCGAGGACCTGGGCTCGAAGGGGACCAGCCTCAGCGCCTGACCCACGTTCGACGACGACGCCCACCGCACTGCGGTGGGCGTTGCTCGTCGGGGGCGCTCAGACGCCCGGGATGATGGCCTTGATCGCGCCGACCACGCCGGCGAACAGCGAACGGATGGCGCTCATGATGCGGGACAGGATCCCCATGGGTTGTCTCCTCGGTCGTCTCTCGGGGGGCACGTGGCCGACCTGCCACGCGCTGCCGACGACCACCCGCGGCGTCACCTGCGCCGGACCCGGATCGGTCCCCTGGCCGTGCTCGGGTCGACGACCCTGCCGCCCTGCGTGATCTCGGCCTCCCCGGCCGCGACCAGACGACGGGCGGCGCGGCGGGCGGGCTCCATCAGCTCCCGCCAGCCGTCACCCTCGCCGTCGTGGACCAGCCGCGCCGCCTCCGACGGGCAGATCGTCCTCCCCCGGCCCCGTCGGGCGAGCAGCGAGAGGATGGCCTGCTCCAGCGCCTCGTCCACCGGCCGGACCTTGCGCCGGCGACACGCGTCGGAGCAGTAGCGGACGTGCTCCCAGTCGTCGGCCCACTTCGCCCGCCACTCGATCCGTCGCCCGCACGACGCGCACGTCTTCTCGTCCCGTGCGGGACCGCGCTGGCGCCCCACGCCTAGAAGGGGTCGAGGAACGACTGGATCGACAACCCGACCACCGTGGTCACGGCAGCGACGGCCGCTGCCGCGAAGCCTGCCCGCCGCCCCTTGAGGTGTGCGACGAGCCCGCACCCCATGCCGAGCGGCCCGAGGACGAACGACAACCCGGTCGGCAGCACCGCAGCGGCGGCGAGGACCCAGGCGATGACGGTCAGCGCCAGCGCACCACGCGGTGAGACGTCGGGTGCGTCGTCGAGGGGGTCGGCCTGCAGGTCCTCCACGAGCACTCCCATCGGCGGCAGCGGCAGCGTAGGCCAGCGGCCACGGTCCACAGGGACAGGGAGGTGGTGCCACGAGATGGGTCGTGGATGGCCTACAGTCCTGCACGTGCATGCAGCGCCCGTCAGGAGGGACACGGCCGTGGACGAGGACATCGAGTGGCTGAGCACGGCTGACGCAGCGAACCGGCTCGGCATCAACACCCGGACGCTCTACCGCCTGATCGACGACGGCCAGATCCCGGCCTACAAGTTCGGTCGCGTCATCCGCGTCCAGGGGCGCGACGTCGAGGCCTTCATCGAGGGCGCACGCGTCCAGCCGGGCAGCCTCGAGCACCTCTACACCACGTGAGCGCTGCCGACGACGCCCTCGCGGACGTCCGGCGGCCCTACGACCGCGACGCGTTGCTGCGCAGCACGCTCGACGCCGGCGAGGTCGACGACCCGCTCCGGGCCGTGCGGCGCTGGGTCGAGGAGGCCGTGGCGGCTGCCAGCGAGGTCGAGCCGACGGCGATGACCCTGGCCACCGTCGAGACGACCGCGCAGGGCCCGGTGCCCGACGGTCGGGTCGTGCTCTGCAAGGGCATCGACACGGGGCTCGTGTTCTACACCCACCGCGCCTCGGCGAAGGGCAGCCAGCTGGCGGACACACCACGCGCGGCAGCAGTGTTCCTCTGGACCACGCTGGAGCGACAGGTCCGCGTGCGCGGCACCGTCGAACGGGTGGACGACGCGACCAGCGACGCCTACTTCGCGACGCGACCGCGCGGCAGCCGCATCGGCGCCTGGTCCTCGCAGCAGAGCCGGCCCGTCGCCGACCGCGCGGCGCTGGAGGCGCAGGCGGCAGCGGCCGCCGCTCGGTTCGGTGACGACGAGGAGGTCCCGCGACCGCCGGACTGGGGCGGCTACCGCCTGCTCCCGGACGAGGTCGAGCTGTGGCAGGGCCGGCCCGACCGACTCCACGACCGGCTCCGGTGGCGTCGCGAGGACGACGGCTGGCTGCTGGAGCGCCTCCAGCCGTGACACACCGACGCCCCGGCGCAGTGCACCGGGGCGTCGCTGGCGGAGGGAGGGGGATTCGAACCCCCGAGGGGTTGCCCCCTACTCGATTTCGAATCGAGCGCACTCGGCCGGACTATGCGATCCCTCCATACGGACGCGGAGCGTCCGTCGGCGGCTGCGGAGGGTACGGGCGCACCTCGACCCTCGGCAACCGACCGTCAGCGGCGAGCGCGGAAGAAGGCCCGCAACAGGTCGCCGCACTCCTCGCCCCGGACCCCGGCCTCGACCTCGCACCGGTGGTTCAGGCGATCGTCGTCCAGGACGTCGTACAGCGACCCCGCCGCACCGGCCTTGGGGTCGGTCGCGCCGTACACGACGACCGGTACCCGGGCGAGGACGATCGCGCCGGCGCACATCGTGCACGGCTCCAGCGTCACGCCGAGCGTGCATCCCTCGAGCCGCCAGCTGCCGAGCGTCGCGGCGGCCTCGCGGATCGCGAGCACCTCGGCGTGCGCCGTGGGGTCCTGGTCGACCTCACGACGGTTGTGGCCGCGACCGACGACGGTGCCGTCGCGCACCACCACCGCCCCGACGGGCACGTCGTCGTGGTCGAGCGCGGCGCGGGCCTCGTCGAGCGCGAGCCCGAGCAGGTCGTGGTGGTCCATGCAGCCCACGCTATCCACGGCGTCGCCACCGCCCGACCGGGCCGTGTCACGGTCGGCGGTTACGGTCCAGCGCGATGACCCCGTCCAACGGCAGCTTCCCCGGCCCCGCGGCCCTCGGCCGCGGGGCGGTCGTGCTGCCCGAGACCGTGCTGCCCAGCGCCTTCGCGGGCGCCCCGCGCTACGTCCTGGACGACCACGCCCTCGAGCACCCGGCACCGCTCGCCCAGGCACTGCACCACCACTGGGCACGTCGCGAACCGTTCGTGGTCGTCCTCGCGGTCGACAACGCCGACCTCCAGGCCCCCGAGACCACCGACCGCTCGCCGTGGGAGCTCGGCGCCTGGTTCGGGTTCGAGCGCGAGCGGCTCGCCCACCGCGTCTGGGCCAACAGCTGGGACCTGCGGACGGGCACGCCGACGTGGTGGCGGGGGGTGCTCGCCACACGCCACACGCCGCTCGAGCCGGCACCGGCCGGCGCCGACGGGGACGTGCTGCTGCCCGACGGGCGCCTGGCCTGGGTCGACGGCGGCCCCCGCGGCCCCGTCGAGGGCGTCGACGCCCCGCTGGTCCACCGCGAGTCGGTCGAGCTGCTGCAGCGCCGGGGCAGCCGCCCCGGGGGCAGCGGGCCCGTGCGCGACGAGCTCGACCCCGAGCAGGCGGCCGCCGTCGCCCACCCCAGTCCGATGGCCCGCGTCCTCGCACCGGCCGGATCGGGCAAGACCCGGGTGCTGGTCGCGCGCCTGCGCCACCTCCTGGAGGTCCGCGGCGTCGAGCCGGAGCTGGTGACCGCGGTCGCCTACAACCGCCGCGCCGCCGAGGAGGTCACCGAGCGGGTGGCCGAGCCGCGGCTCCACGTCCGCACGGTCCACGCCCTCGCCTACGCGATCTGCCGGGACGCCGGGATCACGCGCGTGCTGGACGAGCGCGGTGTGCGGAGCATCCTCGACGACCTGGTCAGCGTCGCCCGCATCCCCAACACCGACCCGTACCAGCCGTGGCTCGAGGCCCTTGCGGAGGTCCGCCTCGAGCTGCGAGCACCGAGCGACGTCGAGGCCGCCCGCGACGACGTGCCCGACTTCGCCGCGGTGTTCCCGCGGTACCGCGCCGAGCTGGCCCGCCGCGGTGCCGTGGACTTCGACGAGCAGCTGACCCGGGCGATCGAGCTGCTGTGCACGGACCCGGACCTGCGTCGTTCCTGGCAGGCGCGCTGCACCCACCTGCTCGTCGACGAGCTGCAGGACGTCACACCCGCCTTCGTGCTGCTGCTGCGGCTGCTCGCGTGGCCGGACCTGCAGGTCCTCGGGGTCGGCGACGACGACCAGGTGATCTACGGGCACGCGGGGGCCGACCCCGCGTTCCTGCTCGGCTACGACCTGCTGGTGCCCGGCGCGGCGGACCTGCGACTGGCCACCAACTACCGCTGTCCACCGGACGTCGTGGATGCCGCGGCGACGCTCCTCGGCCACAACCGGCGCCGGGCCGCGAAGCGCATCCACGCCGCGCCCGACCGCGACGACCACGGTCTCGACGTCCGGCGCGTCCCGTCGGCGCGCATCGCCGACACCGTCCGCGAGGTGGTCGCGGCGCACCTCGACCAGGGCGCAGCCCCCACCGACGTGGCCGTCCTCAGCCGCGTGAACGCCGCGCTGCTGCCGTACCAGGTCACGCTGCACGAGGCGGGCATCGCGACCACCGCGCCACTGAGCCCGGACGTGCTGCGTCGCACCGGGATCCGGGCTGCGCTGGCCTACCTGCGGATCGCGACCGCGCCCGACCGCGTCCGACGTGAGGACCTGTACGAGACGCTCAACCGGCCCTCACGGCAGCTCCGGTCGGCGCTCAACCCGCACCTGCGGGGCAGCGGCAGCTGGACGCTGGGCCGACTTGGGGACCTCGGTCCGGTGCTGACCGACAGCCAGGCCGAGCGCCTCGAGGACTACGTCCAGGACCTCTGGCACCTGGCCACGCTGGCCGACGACGGTGCGGACACGGCCGTGCTGCTGCGCGCGATCGGCGACGACGTGGGTCTCGGCGAGGCCATGTCGCTGCTCGACGGCAGCGGTGGCAGGCCGTCCGGCTCGGCGCACACCGACGACCTCGCCGCCCTCGAGCAGCTGGCGGTGCACCACCCCGACGCGGCGACGTTCGGCAGCTGGCTGGCCGACGCCCTGCGGCTGCCCGGCAGTGCCGACGGCGTCACGCTGTCGTCGGTCCACCGGGTCAAGGGCCTCGAGTGGGACCACGTCGTCGTGGCCCCGGTCAGCGACGGCCTGGTGCCCCACCGGCTCGCCGACGACACCGAGGAGGAGCGCCGTGTCCTGCACGTCGCGGTCACCCGCGGTCGGCGATCGGTCACCGTGCTGGTCGACCGGGACCGACCGGGCCGCTTCGCCGACGAGCTGCACGACCCGGCCGACGATCCCGGCGGCGACGAGCACGGTGACCTCGACCGGCTGGGCGACCTGGCCGCACCCGAGCAGCCGAGCGAGGCACGGGTCGTCGACGGCGCCGTCGTGGTCGTCCCGGGCCTGCGGCTCGGGCTGCCGGGCGGCGCCGCGTGCGTCGTCGACGAGGTCGACGGCCTCGTCGCCACGGCCCGCTTCCTGCGGGACGGGACGCCCACTGGCGCCCGGTTGCGGCTGGTGCTGCGCGACCACCCACAGCTCGCGGCGACGCCGGTCGAGCTGCGGGGGGAGCGGCGACTGCTCCGCGCCGAGCCGTCCAGCCGCCCCACGCCGGCGCGCCGCGGCCAGCCGCGCCTGGTCGAGGGCGGCGAGGCGACCTTCGAGGACCACCTCGCCGCGGCCCGACCCGGCGTGACCGCGTGCTACGAGGCACTGCGCGCGTGGCGTCGCGACCGCGCCGCGGCGGACGGCGTCCCCGCCTACGTGGTCTTCGACAACAAGACGCTGCTGCAGATCGCCGAACGCGACCCCGGCGACCCGCGTGCCCTGCTGGCCGTGCCCGGCGTCGGGCCGACCAAGCTCGAGCGCTACGGCGACGACGTGCTCGAGCTGCTCGCCGATCACCGCTGACCGGGTCGCCCCACACAGCGCAAGGCACCGCTCGCCGGACGCACGATCGCCACCCGACCGTCGAGGTGGCTGGACCACTGTCGCACCCCGCCGGCATCATCGGCGATCCTCCCGCGACCCGAGGCCGCACGCGTGCCCACGACCTTCCCGCTGCGCCCCTGGCAGCACGAGGCGTTGACCGCACTCGAGCGCACCCCCGACCGCGACTTCCTCGCTGTCGCGACGCCGGGGGCGGGCAAGACGACGTTCGCGGTGACCGCGGTGGCCCGCAACCTCATGCGCCACCCGCACCGACGCGTCGTCGTCGTGGCCCCCACCACCCACCTCAAGACACAGTGGGCCGCGTCGGCCGCCGACAAGGGCCTGCACCTCGAGCCGGAGTGGGCGTCCGCCGACCCGTGGCCGCGGGACATGCACGGGGTCGTGGTGACCTACCAGCAGGTCGCGGCCGACCCCCGCGTGCTGCGGGGCCCGGCCGACGATGCCTACGTGGTGCTCGACGAGGTCCACCACGCAGGCGCCGAACGGGCCTGGGGCGACGCGATCGCCCACGCCTTCGAACCCGCCGCGCACCGGCTCAGCCTGTCCGGCACGCCCTTCCGGTCCGACACGAACCCGATCCCCTTCGTCAACTACGAGTTCGACGAGGCGCGCGCCGACTACACCTACGGCTACGACGACGCGCTGCGCGACGGACGCGTCGTGCGGCCCGTCCTGTTCCCGCGCGTCGACGGGGAGATGGAGTGGACCGCCCCGGACGGCAGCATCCACGCTGCCTCCTTCCAGGACCAGCTCGACCGCACGCTGACCTCGCAACGGCTGCGCACGGCCCTGTCGCTCGAGGGCCAGTGGCTGCCGGAGGTCCTCACGCGCGCCGACGCGACGCTGGCCGAGGTCCGCCGCACGCACCCGGACGCCGGCGGGCTCGTGATCGCCACCGACGTCGAGCACGCCCGCGGGATCGGCCGGATCCTGCGGGAGCGGTTCGGGCGGTCGGCGACCGTCGCCACGTCCGACGACCCCGATGCCTCCGAGCGGATCGCGAAGTTCGCCGCCTCCGACGACGAGTGGATCGTCGCGGTGCGCATGGTCAGCGAGGGGGTGGACATCCGCCGTCTGCGGGTCGGGGTCTGGGCCACCACGACGGTGACCGAGCTGTTCTTCCGCCAGGCCGTGGGGCGGCTCGTGCGCTGGACGCCGGGGCTGCGGCGCCAGCGGGCCTTCTTCTACCTCCCCGACGACCCGCGGCTGCGCATCTTCGCGGCGACGATCCGTGAGGAGCGCACCCACGCCCTGCGCCGGCGCGAGCAGGACGACGACGTCGAGGAGCAGCTCCTCGACGAGGTGCCGACCGGGACGACCGACGACCAGCTCTCCCTCTTCGCCGCGATCTCGGCGACCGCGACGGACCACCACGACCACGGCAGCCTCGTCGCCACCGAGGTCGCCGACGAACCAGACGACGACCACCTGCTGGCGACCGGCCCCACCATCCAGCTGTCACCGCCACCACCCCCGGCCGCGCGTGACCTCGACGAGGACGACGGCACGCCCGGCCCCGGTCGCTCCTTCCGCAAGCGCGAGCTGCGCCGCAGCAACAGCGACCGGGTGCACCTGATCTGCCAGCTCACCGGGCTGGACGCCAAGGTCGTCAACTCCCGGCTCAACGAGCTCGCACGGATCTCGACAGTGGGCGAGGCGACGCTGGAGCAGCTGGAGCGCCGCCTCTCGGAGGCGGACGACTGGCTCGCCCGCGCCTGAAACGCCGGCCGAGCGGCCGCCGGAAGCCCTGTCGTTGGGATTCCAACCCTGATAGGCTGTCATGCGAATTGCAAGGAGGCAGCCGTGGCGCAGACCGAAGCAGCCAGGACCACGACGACCGCCGACGACGAGGTCCGCTGGCTCTCGGACGCCGAACAGGTGGCGTGGAGGAACTGGATCTCGGGCAGCACCGTGCTGTTCCGGGCCCTCGAGCGCGAGCTCGTCCAGCACTTCGACATCACCATGGACGACTACGCCCTGCTCGTGCTGCTCTCCGAGAACGAGGACCGCAGCGCGCGGATGAGTGAGCTCGCCGACGACGCCATCGTCCCCCGCCCCCAGGTCACGTACCGCATCTCGCGGCTCGAGAAGCGTGGCGTCGTCGAACGTCGCCCCTGCGCCTCCGACGCCCGGGGCACCGAGGCGCACCTCACCGACGAGGGGTTCGCGCTGCTCGAGTCGGCTGCCCGCCACCACGTCACGAACGTCCGCGAGCTCTTCCTCGACCACCTCTCCGGCGAGGAGTTCTGCACCCTCGGTGAGGCCATGGGCCGCGTCCACGGCGAGCTCGCGTCGCGCGAGGCCCGCCGCGCCTGACGAGCGCTGGACGCTCCCGTCAGTGGTCGCTCACGCGCGGAACGTCCTACCTTCCGTGCCGGCACTGCGCCGTCCTGCCCCCCATTCGAGGAGCACCGTGCCCGTCCGTCTCGGACTCGTCGCGCTCGTCACGCTGCTCGTGACGAGCCTGCTCGTGCCTGCGGGTGCACAGACCGAGCTCGAGGGCGCCCGCGCCGAACGCGAGGCCCTCGAGGAGCAGGTCCTCGACGCGGCAGGCGATCTCGAGGCCCTCGAGGAGCGCATCCACGAGGTGCGCGACGAGATCGCGTCGCTCGACGCGCGCGACGAGGACCTCCGTCGCGAGCTGGACCAGGTCGGCTCGTCGCTGGCCATGCGGGCCCGCGCTGCGTTCATGCGCGGCGACGGCGGCGCCTTCGAGGCGATCCTCGCCGGGGACGGCCCGAGCGAGGCCGCCGAGCGGGCCGCGCTGCTGGAGTCACTCGCCCTGCGCGACCGCGGGACGATGGAGGAGGCGTCGGCGCTGCGCATCGGCCTCGAGCAGAACCGTGAGCTGCGTGAGGGGCGGCTGGCAGAGCTGGCCGAGCTCGAGGCCGAGATGGAGCGCCGCATCCAGCAGTTGAACGCGGCGCTGGAGGAGGCGGAGGACCGCGAGCGGTTCCTCGAGCTCAAGGCGCGGCGCCAGCGTGAGGTCCAGACCGCGTTCGCCAACGGCATCTACAGCTGCCCGGTCGGCGACCCGGTGTTCTTCCGCGACACCTGGGGCGACCCACGGTCCGGTGGCCGCAGCCACAAGGGCGTGGACATGATGGCCCCTCACGGGACCCCGGTGTACGCGATCCACGCGGGCCGCATCACCCGGCTCAACAACAGCGGCCTCGGCGGCATCTCGGTCTACATGTTCGGCGACGACGGCAACGAGTACTACTACACCCACCTGCAGGGCTACGCCGACGGCGTCCACACCGGCATGCGCGTCGACGCCGGGGACCTGATCGCCTACAACGGCTCGACCGGCAACGCCGACGCGAGCGCCCCCCACGTCCACTTCGAGGTCCACCCCGGCGGCGGCAGCCCGGTGAACCCGTACCCCTGGGCCGCAGCAGCCTGCGGCAGGTGACGCGTCAGTCGCCGAAGCCCTCGAAGGCGGCGTCGAGCTCGGACGGTGCGTAGGTGCGGAACGCGATGGCGGTCTGCGTCCCGACGACGCCCTCCATCCGCACGATGTGCTCGGTCACGACGCGCGCGATCCCGTCGTGGTCGGGTACCTGGAGGACGGCGATGACGTCGGCGACGCCGCCGGCGACCGAGTGCGCCGACGCCACGCCGTCGACCTCGGCGATCTCCTCGGCGACACCGGCGATGAACGCCGGCTCGACGTCGATCAGGACGAACGCGTGGATCATCGTGGGGCCTGTGCTCGCGGAGCGTCGACGCTAGTGGGTGTCGCGGCAGCTCACAGCCTCGCCCGGATCGCCCACAGGTCCGGGAACACCGGCTGGAAGAGCGTCGAGCGGAGGTACTCGGCCCCGCTCGACCCGCCCGTGCCCTGCTTGGTGCCGATCGTGCGCATGACCATCACGACGTGGCGGTAGCGCCACTCCATCAGGCCCTCGTCCATGTCGGTCAGCAGCTCGCAGAACTCACGCAGCTCGTCGTCGTCCCGGTAGGCCGCCACCAGCGCGTCCTGGACGCGGTCGTCGGGCTCGGTGCTGGCGCCCGGCTCGGTGGCGAGCACGTCGTCCGGCACCTCGAAGCCACGGCGGTCCAGCAGCGCGAGGAAGTGCTGCCACAGGCTCGGGGCCTCCCAGCGGGCGGCGAGACGGTCGTGGTCCTCGGTGCCCTCGAACCGATCGAGGTGGTTGCGCGAGCGGTGGCCGAGGAGGAACTCCAGCTCACGGAACTGGACCGACTGGAACCCCGACGAGTTGCCGAGGAAGTCGCGGAACGAGAGGAACTCCAGCGGCGTCATCGTCTCGAGCACGTCGAGCTGCCCGACCATCGTCTTGAGGATCTTCAGGACGCGGACCAGCTGGTGACTGCCGCGCACCAGCTCGTCGTCATCCATCCACGCGGCGAGCCGGTCGAGCTCGTGGAGGATCTGCTGGAACCACAGCTCGTACACCTGGTGGATCGTGATGAACAGCAGCTCGTCGTGCTCGGAACCCGACTGCAGCCGCTGCAGCGACAGCAGCTCGGGGATCCGCAGGTACTCGCCGTAGGTCATCTCGTCGCGCATGTGCTCTCCTCCAGGGTCACGTCACGGCGGTGCGGGTGCCGCGGTATGCCTCGTGCAGGTCGTCGCGGACCACGGCCGCGATGCGCTGCACCGCGGTGTGGACCATCTGGTGGCTGACGTACAGGGGTGCGATGCCGAGGCGCAGGTTGTCAGGGGCGCGGAAGTCCGGCAGCACCTTCGCCTCCTCGATCAACGCCCGCGTGATCGGCCAGCCGTCGGGGTGGGCCAAGGACACGTGGCTGCCGCGACGGTCCGGATCACGCGGCGACGCGACGGTGAAACCGAGGTCCGCCAGGTGTGCGTCGGCCTGTTCCACGAGGAACGAGGTGAGGCTGACCGAGACCTCGCGGATCGTGTCGATGCCGACCTCGGCGACCTGCCTGGCGCCGGCCTCGATCGCGTTGAGCGACAGCGTGGGCATCGTGCCGACGTGGAAGCGTCGGATGCCGTCCGTCGGCCGGAAGTCGAGGTCGAACCCGAACGGGTCCTCGTGCCCCCACCAGCCAGCGATCGGGTTCTCGAGCTGGTCCTGCAGGTCCTTCCGCACGTACAGGAACGCAGGCGAGCCCGGGCCGCCGTTGAGGTACTTGTACGTACACCCGACGGCCAGGTCGACGTCGTTGGCGGCGAGGTCGACGGGCACCGATCCGGCCGAGTGCGAGAGGTCCCAGAGCACCATGGCGCCGGCCTCGTGGGCGGCCGCGGTCAGCCGGGGGAGGTCGTACACGAAGCCGCTCTTGAAGCAGGTGTGGGACAGGCTCAGCAGTGCGACGTCGTCGTCCAGCGCCGCGAACAGGTCGTCGGTGGCCCCGTTGATGCCGTCCGGACTGCGGACGGTCTCGACCCGGCGGCCCTCCCCCAGCAGCGACGCTGCACCTGCGAGGGCGTAGTTGTCGGTCGGGAAGTTGAGGTCGTCGGTCACGATCACCGAGCGGCCGGGTCGTGCACGCAGCGCTGCCACGGCCAGCTTGAACAGGTTCGTGGTCGTCGACTCCGAGACGATCATCTCTCCGGCGCGGGCCCCGACGATCGGTGCGAGCAGGTCCCCCAGCTGCAGCTGCTGCTCCCACCACCCCTCGTTCCACGACCGGATCAGGCGGTCACCCCACTGTCGGCGTGCCGTGTCCTCGACGTCACCGAGCGCGGCCGACGGCAGCCGGCCGAGCGAGTTGCCGTCGAGGTAGAGCAGGTCCGGGTCGTCGATGACGAACGCATCGCGTTGCGCGAGCAGCGGATTGCGTCCGTCACGCTCGACGGCCTCGTCCCAGCCCTCGATGTCAGGGAACGGTCCCAGCTCCACACGTGCTCCTCGTACGGGACCGACGACCCTACGCGCCGACGTCGGACCCGCCACAACGGCGACGGCCCCGACGCATGGTGCGTCGGGGCCGGTCGTCGCGTTCGTGCGTCAGCGCCTCACGCGAACCGTCGTGCGACGGTCGGCCAGGAGCAGTGCACAGCCCAGCGCGAGCAACCCGCCGCCCCAGATGAGCAGGAGGTCGGACGTCGCACCCGTCGCGGGCAGCTCCTCGACGGTGTCGAGGACGACCGGCTCAGGCTCCGGCGTGGGGTCCGGGGCCGGGTTCGGCGTCGGCTCGCGCTCGATGACCACCGGCAGCGGCTGCGTGGCGACCGACGAGTCGTCCTCGTCGCTCGCGAGCACGCGCACCTCGTCCTCGTACCGGACGAGCTCGGCCGTCACGGTGTTGTCGAAGAACGGGTTGTCAGCGGGCGGCGCGTAGCCGTCCAGCGTGAACGTGCAGGTGATCGAGGCACCTGGCTCGAGGAGGTCGTCCACGCCGAAGGCGGCGTCGTCCTCCCGCACGCAGGTGGTCACCACGTCGGTCGTTGCCGGGCTGGCGCCGAACAGGTACAGCTCGGTGCCGTCCTCGAGGGCGTCGAACAGGCGGACCTGACCGGCGGTCTCGCCGGTGTTGGTCACCACGACCTGGAAGTCGACGTCACTGCCGACCACCGGCGCGATCTCGCCGTCGCTGAACGTGCCGTCCTGGTCCCCGTCGTTCGTCTTGTCGACCTCGACGTCGGACACGGCCAGCTCCGGGTTGCCGCAGTCATCGGTGGCCTGCGGGTACTCCACGCCGGTGACGGCGGCGGAGGCCGGGTTCACGCTGATGAAGAGCGCCAGGTTCGCGGGGTCACGCGTCCAGCGGAAGTCGCCGGGGACCTCGACGTAGCCGACGATGCCCGAGGTGTCGTCACCCGGGATCGCGAAGATCGTGTCGAAGCCCGGGTACTCGACCGGGTCGCCGAGGCTGTTCAGGGCCGCGCCCGGCCACAGCACGCGACCGGAGGCGTCCGTCCCGAGCTCGTCGGTGTGCTCGATGACACCCAGCACCGGCGAGTCGTCGCCGAAGAGGACGGGCGTGGTGCCGTCGCTCGGGCTCAGGACCGGGTCGCCGCCCTCGACCAGGCGGACCCAGTGCAGGAAGACCGGCTGGCCGTCGAAGCCCTGGACGTCGACGTCGTAGAGCAGGTACGGCGCGTCCGCGTCGCACTCGCTGGTCGGCGTCTCAGTGAAGGCGATCGACTCCACGGGCGGCTCGGAGCAGTCCTCCCACGCGACCGACTCCTCACCCGTCTGGTCCGTGGTCAGGGTCTCGCCCTCGATGAGCGTGAACTCCGTGGTCTCGGTGATCGTGACGTCGTCACGGTCGGTGATCGACACCACGACCGAGAACTCGACCTCGTCCGGGTTGGTGATCGTGACCGTGGCCGTCTCGCACTCGCCGCTCAGCTGGACCGTCGGGTCCGTGGGGTCCGAGCAGTCCTCTCCGGTCCGGTCCTCGTAGTCGTACGTGAAGGTGGCGGAGAGGCCGTCGTTCGCGACAACCCAGCCGTTCGCATCGTCGTCGACCAGCGTGTAGTCATCCAGTGCTGTGGCCGTCACCGTGCCGACGCCGTCGGTCACGCCGTCGTCGCTGTAGCTGATCCCGACGGAGTCACTGGGAAGCGCGATCGCCGTCTCTGTGCCGCACTCTGCCTCCGTCACGACGACCGGGGCGAGCTCGTCGAACTCAGGGAGGTCCGAGCAGTTGCCAGCGCTGCCGCCCGGGAAGTTGCTGACGTCGAACTCGTGGCTGGAGATCGTGTACGTCACATTGTTGAGCGTGAACTGCACACCGTCGTAGTTGACGGA
>CAYMGL010000048.1:0-13868 GCA_964389945.1 uncultured Actinomycetota bacterium | reverse complement strand
ACGGTCCACAAGATGGTCACCGCCGGCACGATCGAGGAGCGCATCGACGAGCTGCTCGAGCGCAAGAAGGCGCTGGCCGACTCGGTCGTCGGCCAGGGCGAGGCGTGGATCACCGAGCTCGGTGACGAGGAGCTGCGCGAGCTGGTCGCCCTCAACGCCGAGGACGTCGACGACGACGAGGAGGCCGAGATGAGCGGGGCGCTGTCGTGACCACCGACGACGAGACCCCCGACCACACGTGGAGCGCCGCGTGGCTCGACGCCATGGGCAAGGAGGGGCGCGGCTACGCCGAGCGGCTCGGACGTGGCCCCTACTACGTCTCGCGCGGGGCCGTCCGCGGCCTCGAGGTGACTGCCGGCCAGGCCAGCGCGAGCTTCCAGCACGGCCGCCAGCGCACCCAACGCGTCGTGCTCGACATCGAGCCGCTGCCCGACGAGCAGTGGGAGGCGATGGTCCACACGCTCGCCGCCGAGCTGCGCTTCACCGCGGCGATCGCCGACGGACGGTTGCCGGCCGAGGCCGTGCCGCTGCTCGACGACGCCGGCGTCGACCTGGTCCCGGCCCACCACGAGGTCACCGAGTCGTGCAACTGCACCGAGGCCGGCGGCGACCCGTGCCGGCACATCGCCTCCGTGCACCACGCCCTGGCGCAGGAGCTCGACGAGGACCCGTTCCTCCTGCTGCGCCTGCGCGGCCGCGACGTCCGGACCCTGCGTGCCGCCATGCGCGCAGCCCGGACCGGTGAGGACCTCGCCACTGCCGCACGCTCACCCGACGCGCTCGGCATCGACGAGCTCGAACCGGGCGACCTCTTCACCGCACGCGGTGACGTCGACCAGATCATGCTGCAGCCCCGGCGGGTCGAGGACCCGGCCTGGCTGTTCGACCAGCTCGGCGAGCCGCCGGGCTTCGACGACCCGTTGCCGCTGGAGGAGCTGATCGTCCGGGCGGCGGACACCGCGTGGAAGATCGCGGCCGGCGACGGCGCAGAGGCCGCCGACACCGAGCTGCTGCTGACCGAGCTCAGGGCCCAGCGGATGTCGACACCGACGAAGCTCGCCGAGGCGCTCGGCTGGGACCCGGAGGTCGTGGCCGAGGCGCTCGACGAGCTCTACCACGAGAACGCCGTGATGCGGATGGGCGACGGCCTCGACGCCAAGTACCGCGCCGCCTCGTGAGGCCTCTGGGGCCTCACGAGGCGTGACCGGCTTGCTCGCTCGGTCGCGGCGCCGCTCACCGTCACTGCGTCGGGCGCTCGCCGAGGGTGAGGTCGACGTCCTGCTGCTGTTCGTCGCGGACGATGGTGAGGGTGATCTCGGTGCCCGGCTCGAGGCGCTGGACGGTCGAGGCCAGGGCGGCCATCGAGTCGATCTCCTCGCCGTCGACGGCCACGATGATGTCACCGGGCTCCAGGCCTGCCTCCTGCGCAGGGGTGCCGGCGCCGACGGCGGCGATCACGGCGCCCTCCTCGACGCTGAGGCCGTAGAGCCGCGCGACCTCGGGGTCGACGGTCTGGCCCTCGATGCCGATGAAGCCGGCCTTCACCTCGCCGAACTCGATGAGGTCGCCGGCGACCTGCAGGGCCGTCGAGGACGGGACGGCGAAACCGATGCCGTCGTTGGCGCCGCTGCGGGAGATGATCGCGGTGTTGATCCCGATCACCTCACCGGCGCCGTTGACCAGGGCACCACCGGAGTTGCCGGGGTTGATCGCGGCGTCGGTCTGGATCAGGTCGGTGAGCGTCGTCGACTGCCCGCGCAACGTGCGGCCGAGCGAGCTCACGATGCCGCTCGTGACGGTGCCGTCGAGGCCGAAGGGCGAGCCGATCGCCACGGCGAGCTCACCGATCTGCGGCTCGGTCGACGTCCAGTCGGGGACGGGCAGGTCTGCGCTGTCGATCTCGACCACGGCGATGTCGGTCTGCGGGTCCGTGCCGAGGACGGTGCCGGTGAACGTGTCGCCGCCGGGCGTCAGCACCTCCACCTCGCCGGCGTTGCCGACGACGTGGGCGTTGGTCACGATCCGGCCCTCGTCGTCGAGCACGACACCCGAGCCGGAGCCGGCGCTGGCGTTGATGCGCACGACGGACGGTGAGACGCGCTGCGCCACGGCCGCGACGAGCGAGCCGTCGCTGGCGCCGGGCAGGGGCTCGACCGGGTCGCTCGCGGCAGCGTCGTCCTCGGTCGACGTCGCGACGGCGTCGGCGGTGGGGGTGGGCGGCGCGTCGTCCTCGGCGAGGAGCTGCGTCGGGACCACGACGGCGCCGGCGCCGAGTGCGGCGGTGAGCGCGACGGCGAGGTAGCTGCGCAGCGGCAGGCCCGGGCGGCCGGCCGCGGGGGAGGACGCAGGGCTCGGCGGCGGGGGCGGCGTCGTCGACCCGGGTGTCGGAGCGGGGTCCGTCGTCGTCGTCGGGGTGTCGGTCCCGGGCGCGTCGCCACGGGTGCCCTCGATGGGCTGCGTGTCGAACCGGCTCGGGCCGATCGGCTGCGTGACGTGGGCGTCGTCGGACGTCCCGGTCCCGCCGGTCGTCTCGGTGGTCTTGGTCGTCATCGCGCTGCCTCCGGGGTCGCAGGACGTCGTGGTCGGCGGACGTCGTGGGCCGGGAGGTGCCCCGACGTCGCCGACGACGGTAGGGAGCAGGGGGTCAGCGGCCGGGTGGCGCTCGGTAAGGACTCGGTAAGGACTTCGCACGGGTCCGGTCAGGCGAGGCCGGGGACGGGCCCCTCGGGCCCTAGCCTCCGGTCCGGGCGCCGCCCGGGAGGTGCACGTGGCACGGCTGCTGCTGGTCGAGGACGACGTCGGGATCGCCCGGCCCCTCGTCGGTGCGCTGCAGTCGGCGGGGCACGACGTCGAGCACGTGACCCGGGGCACGGACGCGCTCAGGGCGGCCGAGGCAGGCGTGGACGCGGTCGTGCTCGACCTCGGCCTGCCCGACGTCGACGGCGTCGAGGTGTGCCGACGCCTGCGCGCCACGCACGGCGACGCGCTGCCGATCCTCGTCCTCACGGCGCGGTCCGGCGAGCTGGACGTCGTGGTCGGTCTCGATGCCGGCGCGGACGACTACGTCACCAAGCCCTTCCGCCTGGCCGAGCTGCAGGCCCGGATCCGGGCGCTGCTGCGGCGGGCGGGTCCGGACGGCGACGACAGCCACGCGGCCGGACCGGTCCGGGTCGACGTGGGCGCGCGGCGGGCGTGGCTCGACGACGCCGAGCTCGACCTCACGCCGACCGAGTTCGACCTGCTGGCGCTGCTCGTCGAGCACGCCGGCGACGTCGTCACGCGAGAGACGATCTTCCGCGAGGTGTGGGACACGTCCTGGACCGGCACGACCAAGGCCCTCGACATGCAGGTCTCGAGCCTGCGACGCAAGCTGGGGGAGGACCCGGCCGCCCCCACGCACCTGCACACGGTGCGCGGCGTCGGGTACCGGTTCGACCCGGCATGAGGACACGGCTCGTGCTCGGCGGTGTGGCCCTGGTCACGCTGACCCTGCTCGTGTTCGCGCTGCCCCTCGGGCTGGTCGTGCGGTCGCAGGTGGTCGCGTCCGGACTGGACGGGTTCGCCGGCTCGATCGAGCAGACGGCCACGCTGATCGACGAACGCTCACGCACGTGTGCCGAGGTCCAGGTGACCCTGACGGCCCTGGCCCGCGAGGACGTGCAGGTCGCGGTCTTCGACCGGACCGGCGAGGTCCGGTTCGTGCAGCGCAGCCTGCTGGAGGACGGCGGCCTGCCCGTCGCGACCGACGTCGTCGAGCGCGCGATCGCGGGTGCGACCGGCAGCGCCGTCGAGGACGGGCGCCTGGTCGTGGCGGTGCCGCTGTCGACGACGCGCTGCGGGGAGCTGCTCGTCCTGCAGGGCAGCACCAGTGCCGAGGGCCTCGAGCAGCGCGTGCGCAGGTCCCTGCTGCTGCTGGGCCTCGCCGCCCTCGGCGCGGTCGTGGCCGGCGCGGTCGCTGCCGCCGCGGCGGGCCGTCGCCTCGCCCGACCGCTGGAGTCGCTCGCCGCGGCCGCGCGCCAGCTCGGGGACGGTGACTTCACGACCCGTGCTCCGCGGTCGGGGATGGACGAGACCGACGAGATCGCCGACGCGCTGGACCGCACCGCGGACCGGCTCGGTCGGGCCGTCTCGCGCGGGACCGCGTTCGCGGCCGACGCGTCGCACCAGCTGCGGACGCCCCTCACCGCCCTGCGCCTGCACCTCGAGGGCGCCCGGCTGCGACCCGGTGCCGACACCGACGCCATCGACGCGGCACTCGGTGAGGCCGACCGGCTGGAGGCGACCATCGCCGAGCTGGTCGAGCTCACGACCGTCGACGCCGAGGCGCGCGAGGTCGACGTCGGCGACCTCGTCGACGGGCGCGCGGGGCCCTGGCGCACGCGGGCCGCTCGGGACGGCCGGACGCTGGAGGTCGCGACCGCACCCGACGTGCGGTGCACCGTCCGTCCCACCGCGCTCGCGCAGGCCCTGGACGTGCTGGTCGACAACGCCCTCCAGCACGGCCGCGGCACGGTCAGGGTGCAGGTCACCCCGAGCACCCCCGACGCGGCCGAGGACGCGATCCGCGTGCGGGTCACCGACGACGGCGAGGGGCTCCCCGACGACGCCCTCGCCGACCGCTCGGACCGCGGCGGGCTGCCGGTGCACGGCGGGCGGGGCCTCCCGCTGGCCCGGGACCTCGTCGAGGGGGAGGGGGGTCGGCTGGTCCTGGGGACCCACGAGGGGCGGACGAGCGCGCTCATCGTGCTCCCGCGGCGGTGACGCACCACTGGCCGCACGTCGGTGGCCGGTCGGTCGACCGTGCCGCCTCGTGGCCACGAGCGCCTCGATGCGGCACAGTCGGGGGTGTCACCGATCCTGGAGACCCCCACATCGTGCCGCGTCGACTGACCGGCGCGCGTCCTCGGCTGCTCCTCGCAGCCGTCGCCGCGTTGCTCACGTCCCTGCTCGCAGCGCCCGGCCTCGCCGCCGAGAGCTACGACGAGCAGCTGCGTGATGCACAGGAGCGGGCCGACGCCGCACAGGCCGACCTGGACAGCCTCTCGGCGGAGGCATCACGCGTCCGCGACGAGCTCGTCACCATCGAGGGCCGGCTCGAGGACGCCACGGCGAGGCTGCGCACCCTCGACGGGCAGGTCGCCCTTGCCGAGGAGGAGCTCGGGCAACGCGAGGTCGTGGCGGCCGAGGCCGCTGCGGAGGCTGCCGCGGCCGCGGACGAGCTGCGCCGCGTCGAGGCCGAGCTCGCTGCCGAGGAGGACGTCCTCGGCGACCAGCTGGCGGAGGCGTGGATGTACGGGTCGACGTCGGGGCCTGCGCTGGTCTACGAGCTGCTGCGCACGTCGGCGTCCCCGTCGGACTTCGCCGCCGACCTCTACCGCATCGAGACCGTCCTCGATGCGCAGGCCACGACGGTCAACGACGTCGAGACGCTGCGCGCGCAGCAGGTCGTCGCGGTCGACGCGGCACGCTCCGCCCGCCTGCGCGCCGAGCAGCTGCGCCAGGACGCCGCCGACGCCGTCCAGCTCGTCCAGGGCCTGCGCGACCAGGCCGCCGCGGTGCGGGCCGGCCTCCAGACCGACCGTGACCGGCAGGCCACGCTGCTCGCCGACCTCGAGGCGGACGCCGACGAGGCCCGGGCGGTGCTCGCCTCGGTCGCGGCCGAGCAGGAGCGCATCGAGGCCGAGCGCGAGGCGGAGCTCGCCGCCGCACGTGAGCGTGAGCGGCAACGACAGGAGGCCGAGGCGGCCGGGTCCGGAGGCGGCAGCTCCGGCGGCGGCGGCAACGGCGGTGGCGCGGCCAGCAGCACCGGTCCGTGCCCGGTGGTCGGCGCCCGCGACGGTCGCGACTTCACCAACGACTGGGGCTACCCGCGCCCGGGGGGCCGCAGCCACGAGGGCACCGACATCTTCGCCGACCGCGGCACGCCGGTCCTCTCCGTCGGCAGCGGCACCGTCAAGGAGGTCCGCTACACCGACACGGGCCTCGGTGGCCTGTACGTCAGCATCTGGGTGGCCGAGGGCGAGCACTGGTACTACGCCCACCTCGACTCGATCGTGCCCGGCATGGCCCCCGGTGTGCCCGTCAGCGACGGCCAGCAGATCGGGACGGTCGGCAACACCGGCAACGCCCGCACGACGCCGCCGCACCTCCACATCGGCCACTACTTCAACGACGTGGCCGAGAACCCGTACCCGATCCTCGCGGGTCGCTGCCCGTAGCCGCGGTGGCCGCGGGCGCGACGCCGGTCAGAGCGCCCCGGTGGCGTCGAGGCCGTCGTGCGGGTGGGGGTGCTCGGTGACCGGACGGGGGTGGTCGAGCTCCTCGGGGACCTCCAGTCGCGGCAGGAAGTACCCCACCAGCGGCCCGATCGTCACGGCGAACAGGACGGTGCCCACGCCGACCGTGCCACCGAGCGCCCACCCTGCGGCCAGGACGGTCAGCTCGATGCCGGTGCGCACGGTGCCGACCCGCCAGCCCCGCTGGCGCGCGAGGCCCGTCATGACCCCGTCACGGGGGCCCGGACCGAGGCGGGCGCCGATGTAGAAGCCCGAGCCGATGCCGAACAGCAGCGGGCCGACCGCGAGCAGCACGACGCGCCAGACCATCGACTCGGGGGTGTCGAGCACGAGCAGCACGGCGTCGATGACGAGCCCGATCACGAGCACGTTGAGGACGGTGCCGACACCGGGCCGTTCCGGCAGCGGCAGCCACAGGAGCAGGACGACGAGCCCGACGAGGATGCCGACGCGGCCGATGGGGATCCCCGTCAGCCCCTCGAGGCCCTGGTGCAGCACGTCCCACGGGCCGAGGCCGAGGTTCGCGGCGACCATCGTCGCGATGCCGACGCCACACAGCACGAGGCCGACCACGAGCCGGACGAGACGCGCGACGTAGCGCCGCTCCGACCAGGTCGGGCGACGCAGGTCCGGGGAGGAGGGGCGCTGCATGCCACCACTGAACCACCTCCCGCAGGTGGGTACGAGGTCCAACCGCAGGTCCAGTCGCCACGAACCCGAGGTGACATCGAGGTGAAGGCGACCACGCGGTCGCACGCCGGCCACGCCACGATGACGGCCCACGACACGGAGACGACGTGACGCAGACCCCACGATGGACGGGTGCGGTGGCCGGTGCGGTCGGCGCCGCGGTCGCGCTCGCGATCGGGGAGCTCGCGGCCGGACTGTTCGCCAGCGTCCCGTCACTGACGACCTCGGTGGGGCAGCTGTTCATCCCACTGACGCCCGAGTGGCTGAAGGACATCGCGATCGCGGCGTTCGGCACCGCGGACAAGCCCGTCTTCGTCGGTGGCGTCGTCGTCGTGTCGCTGCTGCTCGGTGCCGCCGTGGGCGTCCGCGCCCGCACCGACCGCTTCCCGGCGATGCTGGCGTTCCTGGGGCTCGGGGCCTTCGGCATCCTCGCCGCCACCCAGCAGGCCGGCGCGTCCACCGCTGCCGTCGTCGTCACCGCCCTGGTGGCAGCCGCCGCCGGGCTGTGGACCCTGCTGCGCCTCGTCGACGTCGCCGCGCCCGCTCGCGGCGGCGGTCCCGCCGAGGGCGACGCGGCCGACGATGCCGCCGAGGCCAGCGTCGACGCCACCGGCCGCCGTCGCTTCCTCATCGGCTCGACCGCCCTCGCGGGCCTGGCCGGCGGCGCTGCGGTGCTCGGCAACGTCCTGCGACTCGACCGGGTCAGCGCGACCGTGTCCTCCACGGACGTGGCACTGCCCACCGGCGGCGAGTCCGCGGCCCCGGTCGGTCCGGCCAACCGCCTGCAGGTCGACGGCATCACACCGGTCGTGGTGCCCAACGACGACTTCTACCGCATCGACACGGCGCTTGGGACGCCGCTCGTCGACGCTGCCACCTGGATGCTGACGATCACCGGCATGGTCGACACACCCCTCCAGCTCACCTACGACGACCTGCTCGCCCGCGACGTCGTCGAGCGCTACGTGACGCTGTCGTGCGTCTCCAACGAGGTCGGCGACGACCTGGTGGGCAACGCCCTGTGGCGCGGTGTGCTCCTCGCGCCCCTGCTGGAGGAGGCCGGCGTCGACCCCGGCGCCGGACAGGTCGTCGGCCGCGCCGTCGACGGCTGGACCGCGGGCTTCCCGGTGGAGGCAGCCTTCGACCGTGATGCGATGATCGCGTTCGGCATGAACGGGGAGCCGCTGCCGGCCGCACACGGCTTCCCGGCCCGCCTCGTCGTGCCCGGCCTGTACGGCTACGTCTCGGCGACCAAGTGGTTGTCCGAGATCGAGCTGACGACGTGGGAGGGCTTCGACGCCTACTGGGTCCCGCGCGGCTGGGCCAAGGAGGGGCCGATCAAGACCCAGTCGCGGATCGACGTCCCCACCGACGGCTCCCGGGTCGAGCCGGGGCCGACCGTCGTTGCCGGCGTCGCCTGGGCCGGCATCCGTGACGTCGCCCGGGTCGAGGTCCGGCGCACCGCCGAGAGCGACGGACCGTGGGTCGAGGCCGAGATCACCGAGCCGCTGGGCGACGCGACGTGGGTGCAGTGGCGCGCCGAGCTCGACCTGCCGGAGGGGGCGAGCCAGCTGCAGGTCCGGGCCACCGACGCCGAGGGGATGACCCAGTCCTCCGACCGCGTCCCGCCCCGGCCCGACGGTGCCGAGGGCTGGCACACGATCCGCGTGTTCACCTGAGCGCACGCGGGTGAACCCCGGCGGGGGGCGCGGCGAACGTGGTTCGCTGCCCCCACCCCACCGACACAGGACCCCCACGTTGCGCATCGCCGTCGCCGGCTCCGGCATCTCGGGGCTCGCCGCCGCCTGGCTGCTCGCCGAGCGGCACGACGTCGTGCTGTTCGAGTCGCGGGAGCGCCTGGGCGGCCACACGCACACGCTGACCGTGGGGGAGGGCGGCACCCGCAGCTCGCGGCACAACCTGCGGGGGCCGGAGGACGCCGACACCGGCCGACTCGCGGTGGACACCGGCTTCATCGTCTACAACGAGCCGACCTACCCGCTGCTCACGGCGCTCCTCGACGAGCTCGACGTGGCCACCCAGCCCTCCGACATGTCGTGGTCGCTGCGCTGCGACCACCACGACCTGGAGTACGCCGGGAACCCGGCCGGGATCGCGGCGCAGAAGAAGAACCTGGGCAACCCGCACTACCTGCGGTTCCTCGCCGACATCGGTCGCTTCAACACGCTCGCCAACCGGATCGTGGACGACTCGCGAGAGACGAGCATCACGATCGGTCGCTTCCTCGAGGTCGGCGGCTTCGGCCGCGACTTCGGGCGGCACTACCTGCTGCCCATGGCCGCGGCGATCTGGTCGACCGGCATGGTCGGCATCGAGGACTTCCCCCTCCAGACGCTGGTCGACTTCTTCCGCAACCACGGGCTGCTCGGGGTCTCGACCCACCACCCGTGGCGGACCGTCACCGGCGGCACCTCCAGCTACATCACCCCGCTGGTCGACCAGTTCGAGGCGCGTGGCGGCCAGGTGCTGCTGGGGTGCGGGGTCCAGCGCGTGCGCCGGGACCGTGACGGCGTCGAGGTGACCGATGCGAACGGCGACGCCGAGCGCTTCGACGCGATCCTCGTCGCGACGCATGCGGACCAGGCCCTGGCGATGCTCGACGAGCCCACCGACGACGAGGTCGAGCTGCTCGGCGCATGGGACTACTCGGCCAACGAGGCGTGGTTCCACACCGACTCGACGCTGCTGCCGCGGACCGGCGCGGCGCGCGCCAGCTGGAACTACCTCCTCGACGACTGCACCGACCCCGGCAGCAGCGTCTCGCTGACCTACGACATGAACCGGCTGCAGTCGCTGGCCGGTCCGACCGACTGGCTGGTGACGCTCAACCCCTCGGCGCCGCCGGCCGACGACCACGTGCTCTGGCGTGGGACCTACCACCACCCGGCGTTCACGCGGCGGTCGGTGGCCACGCAGGACCGGCTCGACGAGCTGAACGGTCGCAACCGCACGTACTTCGCCGGGGCGCACCACCGGTACGGCTTCCACGAGGACGGGCTGTGGTCGGCGGTCCGCGCCGTGGGACACCTCGGCGTCCGGTGGCCGCAGTGAGGCACAGCAGCCTGCTCACCGGGACGGTCCGCCACCGGCGGGCCCGGCCGAAGCCGCACGACTTCGCCTACGAGATGTGGCACGTGCTGCTCGACGTCGACGAGCTGCACGCGCTCGACGGCGAGGTCACCGGGTTCGGCTACAACCGCCGGGCCCCGGCGACCTTCCACGACACCGACCACCTCGGACCGGTCGACCTCCCGGTCCGCGAGAAGCTGCGCCGGTTCCTCGCCGGCGAGGGGATCGAGCTGCCGGGCGGCCGCGTGCTGCTGCAGACCTCGCTGCGCGTGCTGGGCTACACGTTCAACCCGGTGAGCTGGTTCTGGTGCCACGACGAGGACGGCGACCTCGCCCTGGTCGTCGCGGAGGTCAACAACACGTTCGGCGACACCCACTGCTACGTGCTGGACGACCTCGAACGGACCGGGGAGCACCGCGTGGTCGCCCACGACCGCAAGGTCCTCCACGTCAGCCCGTTCATGGCGATCGACGACCACGACTACCGCTTCGTCTTCCGGCCGCCGACGCTCGCGGGCAGCCCGGGTGAACGCGTCGCGGTGCACATGGACGTCAGCGACGCGCAAGGCCACCTGTTCGACGCCACGGTGGGCCAGGTGCGACAGAACTTCACGACATCTTCACTGTGGCGCGCGCTGCTGCGGATGCCCTGGGTCACCTTCAAGACCGTTCTTGCGATTCACTGGGAGGCACTGTTCATCTGGCGGCGCAAAGCGCCCTTCCACCGTCGTCCCACCCCACCACCGACGGGCTTCGACGCCATCGAGCAGCCAGCCGCGGAGGACCGTCCCGCGGCCTGAACGCAGGACACCTCCCGTGACCGATCCCTCCCTCGCGATCACGATCGTCGGTGCCGGCACCGTCGGCACCCACCTCGCCCGCGCTCTCGCCCGCATCGGGCACACCGTGACGTTCGCGGTCCGCGACCCCGACAGCCCGAAGGTCCGGCGCGCACTGGCCGAGGTCCCCGACGCGACCGTGGTCACCCTCGCCGCGGCCGACGCAGAGGCCGACCTGACGGTCCTGGCCGTCCCCGTGGCAGCGATCCCCGCCGTGCTGGACGAGCTCGTCGTCGGCCGGATCCTGGTCGACGCGACCAACCCGGTGGGGTTCGACCTCCCCGACGGCGCGAGGTGCGTGCCCGACTGGATCCATCGGCTGACCGACGGGCTGACCGTCGTCAAGGCGTTCAACACCATCGGCGCGGAGCAGTTCACCGAACCGGAGATCCAGGCCCGCCCGGCCTTCCTGCCGGTCGCCGGCCCAGCGCCCGCGGTGGACCTCGTCCGCGAGGTGGCTGACCACATCGGCTTCGACGCGCACGTCGTGGGCGACCTCGACGACGTGCCGCGCCTGGAGGCCTTCGCCGACCTGTGGATCCACCTGGCCATCCGCCGGGGGATGGGTCGCCGTCTCGGCTTCGGGTTGCTGCGCGAGGACGTGTGACCCCGCCGCCGGCCTACGGTCGGCGGTGCTGCCGACCAGGACCTGGCACGTGGCCTACCCGATCGACCCCCCGATCGAGCCGATGCTGGCGAAGAACGCCACGTCGCTGCCGACCGACGACGGCTGGCTGTTCGAACCGAAGTGGGACGGCTACCGCTGCATCGTCTTCCGCGACGGTGGTGACGTCCACCTCCAGTCACGGGGCAAGAAGGACCTGACGCGCTACTTCCCCGAGCTGCTCGACCCGCTGCGCGCGATGCTGCCGGACCGCTGCGTGCTGGACGGCGAGGTGGTCGTCGAGGTGGACGGCGTGCTCGACTTCGATGCCCTCGGCCAGCGCATCCACCCGGCCGAGTCGCGGGTCACGATGCTCGCCGAGGAGACGCCAGCCGACTTCATCGCGTTCGACCTGCTGGCCGTCGGCGACGAGGACCTGCGGACCGTCGCCTTCGGACTGCGTCGCGAACGGCTGGAGGAGCTCCTGGCCGGCGCCGCGCCACCGCTGCACCTCACACCCGTCACACCGGACCGTGACCGGGCGCGCGACTGGTTCGAGCGGTTCGAGGGCGCAGGGCTCGACGGCGTCATCGCCAAGCCCGTCGGCGACGCGTACGCCGAGGGGCAACGGGCGCTGAAGAAGCTCAAGCACAAGCGCTCGATCGACTGCGTCGTCGCCGGGATGCGCTGGCACACGTCGGGGGAGGGGGTCGGCTCGCTGCTGCTGGGGCTGTACGACGAGGACGGTCGGCTCAACCACATCGGCGTGGCGTCGTCGTTCACCGCCAAGCGACGGGTCGCCATCCTCGACGACCTCGAGCCCCACGTCCTCGACGACGCCACCGAACATCCCTGGGCCGAGTGGATGGAGGTCGAGGCGCACGAGGGCGAGCAGCGCCTGCCGGGCGCGCCGAACCGCTGGTCGGGCAAGCGCGACCACAGCTGGGTGCCGTTGGACTGCCGGCTCGTGGCCGAGGTCACGTGCAACCAGCTCACCGGCGGGCGGCTGCGCCACCCGGCGAAGTTCGAGCGCTGGCGCCCGGACCGCGACCCGGAGAGCTGCACCTACGAACAGCTGGACGTCGTCCCACCGGCGGAGCTCCGCGAGGTCCTCGGCCACTGACGTCACGCCGCCGCCTCACCCGCAGTCGAGTGTGCTCCCCGCTGTCCGTGAGGCTGTCGGAAGCACACTCGACGCGGTGGGGCGGCGGCCGTGGCTACACGTGCGTAGGTTGGGGCAGACCGCACCGGTCTCGGCACCGAACGCAGCGTGGCGACCTCGCCACCTCCTGCCCGTGCCTGACCCCGAGGAGTCCCTCGTGAGCGTCAACTCGACCCTCCTGTCCGCTGCCGATCGTCGCGCGATGCACTCGATCGTGTCGATGCTGGAGAACCTCCGCGTCGGCGAGCTGCGGGTGGTCCTCCCGGACGGCCGGTGGCGCGTCTTCGGCCACGAGGGTGCCGAGCTGGCCGCGACGCTCGAGGTCCACGACTGGGCGTTCTTCCGCAAGCTCATCACCGGCGGGTCCGTCGGGGTGGGCGAGGCCTACATGGAGCGGCTGTTCGACTCCGACAACCTCGTGGACCTGATCCGCATCATGATCGCCAACCGCTCGGCGCTGAAGAAGATCACCCTGGGCACGCTGCTGAACATCGCCGGCGACAAGCTCATCCACACGGCCCGCGCGAACCGCCTCGGGCAGAGCAAGAAGAACATCGAGGCGCACTACGACCTCAGCAACGACCTGTACGAGCTGTTCCTCGACGAGACCATGACCTACTCGAGCGCCTACTTCGAGTTCCCGGGCCAGGACCTCGCGGACGCGCAGCGCGCCAAGTACCGGCGGCTCGCCGAGAACGTCCGGCTGACCGAGGGCGACCACGTGCTCGAGATCGGCTGTGGTTGGGGCGGCTTCGCCTCGGTCGCCGCCAAGGAGTACGGCGCGCGCGTCACGGGCATCACACTGTCCGAGGAACAGGCCGCCTACGCCCGGCAGCGCATGGTCGACGAGGGCATCGACCACCTCGTCGACATCCGGATCGTCGACTACCGCGAGGTCGAGGGCCGGTTCGACAAGATCGTCTCGATCGAGATGCTCGAGGCCGTCGGCCACGCCTTCCTCGACACGTACTTCGAGCAGGTCGACCGGCTGCTCGCCCCCGACGGACTGGCGAGCATCCAGGTCATCACGATCCCCGAGCAGCGGTACAAGAACTACCTGCGTCGCCCGGACTTCATCCAGCGCTACATCTTCCCCGGCGGTCACCTGCCCAGCCTCGAGGCGATGACGTCGTCGATGGGCGACAACACCAAGCTGTTCGTCGACCAGGTCGACAACATCGGCATCC
>CAYMGL010000047.1:4107-14012 GCA_964389945.1 uncultured Actinomycetota bacterium | reverse complement strand
TGCCGAGGCCGACGCCGGACGGTGGCGCCGACCCCGGGGCACCAGCGAGCGCGTGACGGCGGGACGTCGGAAGTCGGTCGGACGTCGGGAGCGGTCCCCATCGTCGACGTCGAGGACTGGCTCGAAAGGCCCCCTCGGACGCGGACGACCAGCCGCGAATGGGTGCGTGCCGCACGAATGTGTCCCCTGGCGGGGGCCCCGCGCCCGAACGTCGGCCCCTCCGGCACGAAACCTTGTCCCGGCAATCGCGCCGTCGGAAGGTGACCGGCGTGATGCGGTGATCCGTCGGCTGTGAGTTGGTGGCCTCGTCGGCGGGGAGCGACTGGCGAAACCGACACGACGCTGCTTGGCGCCCGCGGGCGGAGCCAGGCGTGGCCGTGGTCGCCCGCCCCTGGAAGGACCGCACATGGATGCTCGGACGGAACGTCGGTGGTTGCGCTCGGCCACCGTCATCGGCGCAGGTATCGGCGCGCTGTTGGTGTCGGTGGCCTTCGCCACCTGGCTCGCCAACGGCGAGGGCTCCGGACAGGCGCAGGCCGGGACGGCGCAGGACCTGGTGGTGAGCAGCGCCACCGCCGGCGAGGCGCTCTTCCCAGGGACATCCGGCGACGTGGGTCTGACGATCACCAATCCGAACCCCTACCCGGTGCTGGTGACCTTGGTCGAGCAGGTGCCGGACAGCGACATCACGTCCGACACCGAGGGATGTGACCCGTCCAACCACGAGGTCGCGTTCACGACGCAGAGCACGTCGATCCACGTGCCGGCGGACGACTCGACCTCCGCGAACCTGGTCGGTGCGGCGACGATGGGGCTGGGGTCTGCCGACGCATGCCAGGGAGCGGTCTTCACCATCCCCCTGCGCGTGACCGGCGGTGTGGACGACGGTTCCGGCGGTTCGCTGACCACCTTCTACGCCGACTCGGACGGCGATGGCTACGGCGACCCCGACACCAGCACCCAGGCGGCGAGTGCGCCCCCGGGGTACGTCGGCGACGACAACGACTGCGACGACGGCGACGCCGCCGTCAACCCCGCCGCGGTCGAGATCGCCAACGGCATCGACGACGACTGCGACGCAGTGGTCGACGAAGGGACGCTGTTCACGTTCTACGTGGACAACGACGACGATGGCTACGGCGACCCGGCCAGCAGCGTCGAGGCGGCGGGCCCACCGGCGGGGTACGTCATCGACGGTTCGGACTGCGACGACAGTGACGCCAGCACGTACCCCGGGGCCAACGAGGTCGTCGGCGACGGTGTCGACCACGACTGTGACGGCTCGTACCTCTTCTACCTCGACGGCGACCTTGATGGCTACGGCAGCACGGCCCTCGGGCAGTCGTTCGTCCCAACTGGGGATCCCGACCACTCGACAACGTCCGACGACTGCGATGACAGCAACCCCGCGATCAACCCCGGCGCGACGGAGGAGGCCAACCTCCTGGACGACGACTGCGACGGCGTCATCGACGAGGACTTCCCCGACTTCGACGCGGACGGCCTCGTGGACGAGATCGATGCTGACGACGACAACGACGGGGTGCTCGACGTCGACGACCCCGAGCCGCTGAACCCCGCCGTCCCGTGACCCGGGCCACGGCGCCCGCTCCCCGGCGTGACTGGCGCCGGGGGCGCGGCGTGCTCGCCGCGACGATCGTGACAGCCGCCCTGTCGGCCACCGTCGCGACCGCGGCGCCGGGCGGCGGGGATCGCGGTGGCCCCAGAGGCGGTGATGGTGGGCCGGCCACGTTCGACATCAGTGGCAGTGTCGACGGACTGCTCCCGACGATCGAGGCGACCCTGCCACTGCTGCTGGAGAACCCGGAGCGCAGGGCCATCGCCGTGGTGTCGCTGGACGTGGAGGTGGGCGACCCCGACGGTGCGTGCGCAGCCGACGACCTCGTGCTGCGGCTGCCCGCACTTCCGATCATCGTTCCGGGGCGCGGTGAACTCGTCGTCGACGTCGTCGCGGAACTCGCGGACGACGTCGACGATTCGTGCCAGGGCATCGTGTGGCCGCTCACCTGGTCCGGTACTGCCGAACGCGCCTGAGCCGAACGGAGCGGCAGGCGCAGGCCGGGGCCGGAGGCCGACGGCCACAGTCCGCCCTTAACCGCGGTGTGCCAAGATCTCCGCATGCCACGCCCGACCTGTCACGCCCACGTCCTCGGTCCGCTGCGCCTGCTCGTGGACGGCGAGGAGGTCGCGCTCGGGGGGCCGCGGCCACGGCTGCTGCTCGCCCTGCTGCTGGTCGCTGGTGGCCGCCCGGTCTCCATCGAGCGCCTGATCGACGACCTGTACGGCGAGGACCCGCCGGCGACGGCGCGCAAGTCGGTCCAGGTCCACGTCTCCAACCTGCGGCGCTCCCTGGACAGGGCAGAGGCGATCATCACCACGGCCGACGGCTACCGCCTCCACGAGGACGTGGAGATCGATGCCACGGTGTTCGCGTCAGCCGTCGAGGAGGCCGTCGCGCTGGCACCGTCCGATCCCCGTCGAGCCAGCACCGCGCTCACCGGAGCACTGCAGCTCTGGCGTGGCACGCCGTTCGCCGACCTCGCCAACGAGTCGGCGATCCGGCCGGAGGTCGCACGGCTCGAGGAGCTGCGTCTGCGGGCCCTGGAAGTGCGCATCGACGCCCTGCTCCGACTGGGGGGTCATGCCGAGGTGCTCGGCGAGCTCGAGACGCTCACCCGGGAGCACCCCTACCGCGAGGCGTTCCGGGCCCAGCAGATGGTCGCGCTCTACCGGGCCAGTCGGCAGGCCGAGGCACTGCGTGTCTACGACCGCGCACGCGAGCTGCTGGTGGAGGAGCTCGGCATCGAGCCGTCGGCCCGTCTGCGCGAGGTGCATGCCGCGGTGCTCAACCAGGACCCGGCGCTGGGTGCCCCATTGGCGGAGGCCGGGCAGCCGGCCGGGGGCGAGCCGCGCCGGACACTGCGCGGCTACGAGCTGCGCGAGCTCCTGGGCAGCGGCCCCCGCGGCGAGGTCCGGCGGGCGTACCACGCCTCGACGGGCCGTGAGCACGCGCTGAAGATCATCTCGCCCGAGATCTCCAACCGTCCCGACTTCGTCCGGCGCTTCGAGGCGGAGGCGCAGTTCGTCGCCGGGATCTCCCACCCGTCGATCGTGCCGGTCGAGGACCACTGGCGCGACCCGGACGGGGCCTACGTGGTGTCCCCGCTCCTCGTGCACGGCAGCCTGGCCGACCTCCTCGCCGACGGCCCTCTCGAGTCGCCCGCTGCCCTGCGTGTGCTCGACCACGTCGGGGCGGCGCTCGCGCACCTGCACCGACACGGCATCGTCCACGGGGCGGTCACACCGACCAACGTGCTGCTCGACGAGGACGGCGACCCGCACCTGACCGACGTGGTCCTCGGCGGTGCCGCCGGGGACGTCCCCGCGGAGGCCCGCCGGTACGCCGCCCCGGAGCGGTTGGCGGGCGCCCCGGCCGACCAGCGGTCCGACCTGCACGACCTCGCGCTGCTGTTCCACGAGCTGCTCACGGGGTCCCGCCCCCCGCACGGGGTCAGGCTGCCGCCGCTCGACCGTGACCGGACGGGGACACCGGCTGCCCTCGACGAGGTGCTCGCACGCGGGGCCGCGCCCTCACCGGCCGACCGCCACGACCGCGTCGAGGACTTCCTCCGTGCGGTCCGCCAGGTCATGGGCGCCGACGTGGTGCGGCAGCCGGCGCCGGCCGCCGGCGACCACCGCCGCAACCCGTACAAGGGGCTGCGATCGTTCAGCGAGGCAGATGCGCCTGACTTCCACGGACGCGCGTCGGTGGTCGAGCAGCTGCTGGAGGCACTGCAGTCCTCGAACGTCGTGACGCTGGTCGGGCCGTCGGGCAGCGGCAAGTCCAGCGTCGTGCGGGCCGGGCTGGTCCCGACCGTCCGTGCCGGGGCGCTGGACCGCACCACGACCTGGGTCGTCGCCGAGATGTTCCCGGGCGCCTACCCGTTCGAGGAGCTCGAGGCGGCGCTGCTGGGCGTCGCCGCGGACCGGCCAACGGGTCTCGCCGAACAGCTCGCCAGCGACGACCACGGCCTGCTCCGCGCGTCCAAGCAGCTGCTGCCCGGCGACGACACGTCGCTGCTGCTGGTCGTCGACCAGTTCGAGGAGCTCTTCGCGCTCGTGCCGCGGGCCGCCACCCGCGACCGCTTCCTCGCCAACCTCGTCGCGGTCGCGACCGACGCACGCAGCCGGGTCCGGGTCGTGCTGACGCTGCGGGCCGACTTCTTCGACCGGCCACTGCAGCACCCCGCCTTCGGTGCGGTCCTCGAGCGCAGCGCGATCACGATCTCGATGCCATCGGAGGAGGCCCTCGCGATGGCGATCTCGCGGCCGGCCCATGCCGTCGGTCTCGAACTCGAGCCGGGGCTCGTCCCCGCGATCATCGCCGACGTGATCGGTGAGCCGGGCGGGCTGCCGTTGCTGCAGTACTGCCTCACGGAGCTGGTCGAGCACGGGCGGCACGACGAGCTGTCGCTGGCCGCGTACGAGGACATCGGGCGTGCCCCCGGTGCGCTGGCCCGCCGGGCCGAGGAGATCCATGCGAGCCTGCCGCCCGCCGGTCGTGCGGCGGCACGGCACCTGCTGCTGCGACTCGTGGCGGTCAGCACGGACAGCGACGACACCCGCCGGCGCGTGCCGCTCGCGCAGCTGCGCTCCATGGCACCCGACGCGGCCGCGATGGACCTCGCCATCGAGGAGTTCGGCACGCACCGGCTGCTCACCTTCGACCACGACCCGGTGACCCGCAGCCCGACGGTCGAGGTCGCCCACGAGGCGCTGCTGCACCGGTGGCCCCGCTACGAGGCGTGGATCGAGGAGCGGCGGGCCGACATGCTGGTCGAGCGCCGCCTCGAGGGCGCGGCCGCCGAGTGGGACGACGAGGGCCGTGCCCCCGACGCCCTGCTCCGCGGCGAGCGCCTCGAGCAGTTCGAGGCCTGGGCGACCACCACCGACCTGCCCCTGACCGCGGTCATGCGGGCCTACCTCGCCGAGAGCCGTGCCGCGGCCGACGCAGCCGCCGACACCGAGGCCGAGCACGCCCGTCGCGAGGTCGCCCTGCAGCGACGCTCGCGCTGGCTCCTCGCCAGCGCGGTGGTCGCCGCGGTGCTCGTCGTCGTGGCCACGGTCGCGTGGAACAGCAGGAGCAGCCTGAGCCGCGATGCCGAACTCGTGGAGCAGGCGCGCCGCAGCCAGGAGGCGGCCGCGCAGCTCGGTGCCGCCGCGGCGGAGGTCGCCGACGACGACCCGGCGCTCGCAGCATCGCTGGCCCTCGCCGGCGCGCATGCCACGGCCGGGTCCGGCGAGGTCGACCCGGCCGTGGTCGACGCCCTGCACTGGGCGCTGCAGGACGGCGGCACGACGTTCCCGACCGATGCCGACACCCCGATCGCGGTACGGCCCTCACCCGAGGGACTCCGGGGGGTCTTCCTCCTGCCCCTGGACGACCTCGTCCGCATCGCTGGCGACGAACTGGCGCGCCCGCTCACCGAGGACGAGTGCGCCGCGCACGCCGAGGAGTGGGCCTGCGCCGACCCCACGGCCCCCCTGCCGGCGGGTCTGGCGATCGCGGGCGGCGAGACGGCGTACCGGGCGCTCACCGAGCCCGACGCCCCCCTGACCGGCACCTCGGTCAACCTGGCGACGTGGCTCCCGGACTCCGACCTCGTGGGCCAGCCCGTGGCAGACGCCCTGCTCCTCGAGTCGTTGTCGCGCGCGACCGCGGGGGCCGGGATCACGATCACCCACGACCAGGTCGACACGCTCAGCGAGGACGTCTTCGACCAGGGCGTCGTCGAGGTGGACGTCCTCATGGCGCTGGAACGGTCCGTGCTCACCTGGGCGGCGGGCGAGGGCGAGATCCACGACCTGTCGGGGTTCCTCGACGCCGACGAGATCGAGCGCAGGTACGGGCGCGCCTTCACGGACTTCGTCACCATCGAAGGAGGCGGCGACACCCCGGCCGGGCTCTACGGCGTCCCCACGAGCCTCATCGGTCAGTCACTCATCACCTACAACCGCGACGCCTTCGCTGCGGCCGGCTACGAGGTCCCCACGACGCTGGACGAGCTCGTCGCCCTCTCGGACCAGATCGTCGCCGACGGCGCGACCCCGTGGTGCTGGGCCGGCAAGTGGTTGGAGGAGCCCGGTGGCTTCCCGCTCGGCGCGTGGCCCGCCGGCATGCTGGTCAGCGAGTCGGGTCCCGACGCCGTGGGGCGCTGGGGTCGCGGCGAGCTGCCGTCCGCCAGCCCCGAGGTCCGCCGGGCGTACGAGCGGCTGGGCCAGCTCGTGTTCACACCGGGGTACTCGGCCACCCCGCCCGAGCAGGTCCCCGACACCGACTTCTTCCTCCCCGTGTTCGAGGTCGCGGCCGCCGAACCGACCTGCCTGATGCTGCTCGGCTCGTCGATCCCCATCACGGTCCTCACCAGCGAGGAGCAGTTGGACCGGGTCGACGTGTTCCCGCTGCCACCGGCGGACGCCGGCACAGAACCGAGCCTGCTCGTGCAGAGCACGATCGCGATGCTCGCGGTCGACAGCCCCGAGAACCGCCGCGTGGTCGAGGCGATGACCTCACCGACGTTCCTGCGCAGCTACGTCGACGTGTCCGAAGGGTTCGTCCCGCCCGACCCGTCCATCGACACGACCGTCGACGACCCCCTCTACCTGCAGACGCAGCCACGCCGCGTCCACGCACTCCTCATCGAGCTGCTGCAGACCGCGACCCGGGAGGACCGGATCGTCTTCGGTCCCAACGAGCTCTTCCCCGTGGAGGCGATCCGGCCCCTGCTGACTGCGCCGGTCGACTGGTTCCGCTCCGGCGGTGAGGACCTGGACGCGGTCCTGCAGGAGATCGACGCGGCCGTGAGCGGTGCCGCGCGCTGAGGGCCGGCCACAACCGGACCTTTACCGGCCCGGAGCCGGCCCTTTGGCGGCGCGGCGCACGGTGCTCCCGTCCACCCGACGAGAGGACCGGACACATGCAACGCACACGATCGACGATCCCGGTGGTCACGGCCGCCCTCCTCGCCGCGACGGCGCTCCCCGCCGCAGCGGCCCCCGACGAGTCCCAGCGCCTGCGCGGCATGGGCGACCGCTCCTTCGCGGTGGACGTCATGCTGCCCGACGGCACCAGCTTCCCCAACTGCTACACGTTCGAGGCGGACGGGACCTGGCTCGACGGCGGCGTCCCCGTCCCGGGCACCTGGTCGCAGGACGGTGTCGGCGCACGCACGACCTACTCGGCAGCGATCCAGACACCGTTCGGGCCCATCGAACAACGCGGCGAGGTCACGCCGGCGGGCGGCGGCACGCTGCAGCTCGAGGCCCGGACCACGGTCCCGGGCGCGCTGCTCGGTGCGCCGACCGACGTGACGCTGGTCTCGACCGGTGCGGAGGTGGCGTCATGCGACTGACCCACCGGAACGCCGCGGGGCGCACAGCCGCCCTGACCCTCGCCGCAGCCCTGTCCCTCACCGCGTGCAGCAGCACGACGACCGACGACGAGACCGCGGACGCAGCTGTCGCAACCGAAGACGACACATCCGAGGACCCCGAGACCGACGAGGTCGAGAGCGACGCCGACGAGGAGCCGACGGCGGACGTGGCCGCCGCGCCGCTGCCACCGATGGGACAGATGGCGCCCACCGCGACCTACACGTCCGACCAGCTCGGGATGCGAGTCGAGTTCGCCACGCCACGCGAGCTGTTCGTGGCCCTCAACGCCCCCGGCCGCCTCGGGATGGTCAGCGGCTTCGACCCCGCGACCGGCGAGTACCCGCCCGAGACCGGCATCGCACTCGGCTTCCGCCGGTGGGCCGGGTGGAGCACGCCCGAGGAGGCAGTCGACAGCAGTCCCGGCGCGAGCATCGCCCCCGACGACGTCGACGGCTGGGTCGAGGCGAACGACGTCCTCGTGCTCGGCGACGAGACTCGTGAGATCGCCGGCCGTTCCGTCCGCGTGCTCGACGTCACCGTCGACCCGGACACCGAGGTCGCTGCAGCATCGCAGGGACAGGGACTGTGCTTCGAGGGCTGGGATCCGTGCTTCTACATCGGTGATGCCGCCCCCGCCGCCGAGCAGAAGTCGGACTGGATCTCGGCGGTCAGGACGACCCGCATCTACATCGTCCCGGTCGACGGCTCCGAGCCGCTGCTGGTCTCCGTCGGGGCACCACCCGGTGACGCGTGGTTCGACGAGGTCGAGTCGACGGTCATCCCGTCGCTGACGCTGGGGCCGGACGCACCGCCGCTCGCGTGACGCCGCTCGATCGAACGATGGCCCGGTCCTGTGACCGGGCCATCTGCGTGCACGATGAGAGCTGGAGAGGGGACTCGAACCCCTGGCCTATCCCTTACGAGGGGATTGCTCTACCAACTGAGCTACTCCAGCGCTTGACGTCGCGACGCGTGTCGTGGTGCGCGGTCGACGCCGGCCGGGCAGGGTAGCCAGCCGCACGCCGGGTGCGATCCCGCCACAGTCCACAGGTCGGGTCACCCGACACGGCACCGCCGGGCCGTGCGGCGTAGGACGGGTGCACGCGACCCCGAGAGGACCCGGCGTGCTCCATGCACTGCTGCAGCCCGTGCGGACCGACGGCGCCGCCGCCCAGGAGCTGCGCGCATCCATCACCGCCGCACGAGCCCGGCTGGCGGACGTGCTGCATGACCGGGCGACGACCCTGTCCACCGGCACCTCGTGGGTCGGACCGCACCGCCGCCGCTACGAGCAGGACGCAGCAGACCTGCTCGACGCCGGCCGCGTGCTCGACCGAGTGCTCACCGACCTGCTCGCTGCCCTCGACGCCGAGATCGAGGCAGCACGACCGTGATGGTCGGCGCCGACCCCGACGAGCTGGAGCGACTCGCGGCCGGCGCCCCGGGGCAGGCGTTCGCCCTCCAGCACGTCGCCCGCGCGCTGGAGCGGGACGCAGTCCGGCACCACCGACGCAGCCCGACCACCGTGGTGCACGTCGCCCCGACGGTCGGGCGGCTCCGGCACCTGGCCGAGCGCATCCTCGAGCTCGACGGTTGGGTGCGGAGCGTCGCGGCTGCGCTGCGCGACGCGGACGCCACACCACTGCGCGCCGGGCTGCTCGTCCTCGGAGCCGGGCACCCCCTGGCCGCTGGGCGACCGCCGACGACGCCACCGGCCCACGCGCTGCGGTCGCTGCGCGACGAGGACCTCGAGGCCCTGGCAGCCGTCCCCCGCCTGCCCGCCGCGTGGCGTGACCCGGTGCACCGGGAACGGCTGCGCCGCTGGATCGGCGGGATCGGGGCACGGGTGGCCGAGGTGCCGGACGACGACGTGGGCCTGCTCGCGCGCTGGGTCGACACCTGGGTCGTCGACCGCCTCTCCACAGTCGTCGATCTGCACCCGACGGCCGACGAGGAACGGGACCGGCTGTCGCGGGAGGTGGATGCCGCGGCCGGGCTGCTGACCACGGACGACCTCAGCGTGTGGTCGTTCACCGCGGACGACCCGCCGACGCTGCGGGTGGCGTTCGGTGACCCGGCGACCGCCACCCACCTCGCGGTGCTGCTGCCCGGTACCTCGACCGGCCTGCACGCCGCCGACACGAGCCTCGCCGACGCGAGGGCGCTGCACGACGCCACGACCCGAGCGGCACCGCCGGGTGTCCACGTGGCGACCATCCTCGACCTCTACGCGGCCCCGACCGACCTCGGCCGTGCCGCCGACCCAGCACCCGCCGAGCGGGCGGGCGCGGCCACGGCGGCGTTCCTCGACCACCTGCCGACCCGGCCGCGGACGACGCTGGTGGGCCACTCCTACGGCGCACTGACGGCTGCCCGCGCAAGCGACCACCACGCGGTCGACGACCTCGTCCTGCTCGGTGCACCGGGTGCCGGCGTCGCCACGCGCGACG
>CAYMGL010000047.1:0-4007 GCA_964389945.1 uncultured Actinomycetota bacterium | reverse complement strand
GTCGTTGTCGGTCTCCCGCTCGCGCCCAGGACCGCGGGGCCGACGGTCAGGCGCGCGAGGCCTCCCAGGCGGGACCGGCCAGCGTCAGCAGCAGACGGGTGACCTGCAGCTCAGCGTTGCCGTTGCGCTCCAGCGACAGCCGGCACCGCTCGACGGCACCGATGGCCTCGAGCAGGTCGGCGACGGCGAACCGCTCGGCGTCCCGCCGCAGCTGCTCGGGGCGGTCGCGGTTGACGATCCCCTCGAGCTCCTCGCCACCGCCGGCCGCGAGGATGCTCACGTCACGCAGCCACGAACCCAGGTCGTCGAGGAACAGCTGCACGGCGTCGTCGCGGATCGCACGCAGCTCGCGCTTGTGGCGGTCCTTGAGCGTCGTCACGACGCCCTTCGGCAGCTCGCCCGCACGCTCGACGCCGTACCGGTCGGGCAGGGCGTCCAGCTCCGCTGCCTGTGCGGCCTTGTGCTCCTTCTCGGCCGCGCGGCCCGCCGAGAGCACCTCGCGGGCGAGCTCGTCGACGACGTGCGGTCCGTCCTCCACGAGCCGCCGCAGCACGTCGAGGTTGGCGTCGCGGGCCGACGACCGCGCCGCCCCCGCAAGGTCCCGCAGCCGCCGCGGCGACCCGGTCGCGACGCGCGCCAGCGCCGCGACCTCCTCGCCCGTCAGGTCCACGTCGGGTTCGCCGACGGCCCAGGCGACCAGCTCGTCGGGCTTCCACGGCGCCAGGTCGACCCGTCGGACCCGTGACTCGATCGTGTCGAGCAGCTGCGAGTCGTCGACGACCTCCAGGATCCAGATCACGGCCTCGGGCGGCTCCTCGAGCACCTTCAGGAACGCGTTCTGCGCCTGCTCGTTCATGCGGTCGGCCGCACTGATGCGAAGGACGCGACGGCTGCCCTCGAGCCCCGTGCGGGTCGCGGCGGGCAGCCACTGGTCACGGACCGCACCGACCAGGTGCTGGCTGCCCTCGGGCTCGAACGTCACGGCGGCCGACCACGTGCCGCGCGCGATGCGCTGGCAGACCGAGCACTCGCCACAGCCCTCGTCGGGGAGCTCGCGGTCCGGCCGCTCGCACTCCAGCGCGGCCGTCAGCGCGGTCACGAGCGCGTCCTGCCCGATCCCGGCCTCGCCCACCAGCAGCCAGGCGTGCGGCACCGACCCCTCCCGGACGGCGGAGCGCATCGCTGCGACGGCGGGCGTCTGCCCGATGGCACGGTCCCAGCCCACGGGGTTGCGGACGACGGGCGCCTCGGGCAGGTCCCAGGGATCGTCAGTCACTGGCGGGTCCCCCCGGTGGGCTCCTCGTCCGGCAGTTCCAGCCACGCCGGTTCCTCGTCGACGTCCTGCGTCGGCGTGGGCGCCGCGTGCGACGGTGGCGCCACGTCGCGCAGCGCAGGTGCCGCGTCCACGGGGTCCGGGCCGTCAGGCGGCAGCGGTGCAGCGTCGGCGACCGCGTCGGGCTCCGTGGCCTCGTGGCCGAGCAGTCCCAGCACGTGGTCGCGGATCCGCTGCTCGAGTGCGCGCACCGGCAGCGTGGCGTCCAGGACGAGGTAGTGGTCCGGGTCGCGTCGCGCGCGCTGGCGGAACGCCTCGTTGACCTGCTCGTGGAAGTCCGACCCGGCCGCCTCGAGTCGGTCCGGGGCGTCGACGTCGCGCGCACGCGCCAGGCCGACGTCCGCCGGGACGTCGAGCAGGACCGTGAGGTCCGGCCGCAGGCCGCCGGTGGCCCAGTCGTTGATCTCGGCGACCGCGGCCGCGCCGAGGCCGCGAGCCACACCCTGGTAGACGATCGACGAGTCGACGTACCGGTCGCACAGCACGACGTCGCCGCGCCGCAGTGCAGGCAGCAGGACGTCGGTGCAGTGCTCGGCGAGGGCGGCCGCGTAGAGCAGCGCCTCGGCTCGCGGCGTGACCGCACCGTCGGCATCCAGCACGACGTCGCGGATGGCCTCGCCGGTCGGGGTGCCGCCTGGCTCCCGGGTCACGACGACGGTCTCGCCGTGTCGCTCGACGCTGTCCCGCAGCAGCTGGACCTGGGTCGACTTGCCGGCGCCCTCGCCGCCCTCGAAGACCACGAAGAGCCCCCGCACGTGCAGCGGCTGCGACGTGGTGCCGCCCGTCGCGACGTCGTCCTCGCGGCGACGCAGGACACGGCGGATGCTCGTCCCCGTCCACACCGCCCCGCTGGCGGCGATGAGCCCCCCCAGGATCAGCGTGATGCGCACACCACCCAGCTGGTAGGGGTAGAAGCCGTCGCCGCCACTGGCCTCGAGCTGCTCCTCGAGGTCCTGCAGGTCGTCGATCTCCCCGCCCGTCTCCCCCGCGGCGATCTGCTCGCTGGTCAGCTCCGGCCCCAGCACGAAGATCGTCAGCGGCCCGAGGACCAGCGAGGCGAACAGGGCCATCCGCACGGCGGTGTTGAACGTCGCGAAGACCCGGCCCCGGATCTCGTCCTCGGAGTACTCCTGCAGCATCGTGTAGCCGAGGATGAAGGCGATGCCGGCCCCGATGCCCATCACGAACGCGGGCAGCGACGCCAGCACCAGGTTGGGCATCAGCGCGGCCGCGACGAGCGCGACGCCGGCCAGGAGCACGCCCGGTGCGAACAGCCGCTCCTTGGCCACGCGCTCCGAGAGCGGTCCTGCACCGACGATCCCGACGACGAGCCCGGTGCCGACCACGAAACCGAGCGTCGCGAACCCGGCGTCACCGGCGTTGAGGATCGTGGCGAAGAACTCGCCGACCCCGATGACCGCGCCGGCGGCGAGGAACGCGGTCATGATCCCGACGACGAGTGCCCGGATCAGGGGCTTGTCGGCGATGAACCGCAGGCCGTCGCGGAACTCCCGCAGCGCGTTGGTCCGCTCGCCCCTGTCGGGGCCGCTCGGGGCGTCCCGATGGTGGTCCGGCACGACCATGCGCCGGATGAAGAGGATCGAGGCGAAGAACGACAGCGCGTTGAGGATGATCGGCACGGCCTCGGGCCGCTCGGCGAGGAACGCCATCGCGTCCGGGTAGCTGGCCACCATCCCCGGCCTGGCCGCCACCCGCTCGGTGATGCTGATCACCACGGCCGCGAGCAGCGCGCCGATCGGCAGCGTGGCGTAGGTCGAGAACAGCGACAGCTGGTTCGCCTGCACGAGCCGACGCCGCTTGACGATCGTGGGGACCGTGGCGTCCTTGGCCGGGATGAACAGCGCCGCGGCCACCTCGATCGCGAACGTGGCGATCACCAACTGGAACGCGTCGCCGACGAACGCGACGCCCAGCATGACCGCACCACGCACGAAGTCGGTGACGATCATCGTCCGCTTGCGGTCCCACCGGTCCACGAACACGCCTGCGATGGGCGCGATGAACAGGGTCGGCACGATCCGCGCGATCATGACGAACGAGACGGCCAGGGCGCCCACGCGCGTCGTGCCGGCGAGCGTCTCGGCCAGCGCGATCAGCGCGAACAGGCCGATCCAGTCCCCGATCGAGGAGGTGGCCGACGCGAACAGCAGGTTGCGGAACGAGTCGTTGCGCAGGACGGCGCCGGCAGCCCCCCGCTCGACGCCGGGGCCACCGCCATCGAGCGGTCGGGGTCGACCCCCCTCGCTCACGGATCCTCCTGCACGGCACCGGGCTCGCAGAGCGTACTGCCGCCCCGTGTGCACCAGCCTGCCGCCAGCGCGGCAGGTGTGTCAGTCGTCCTTCTTCTTGCCCTTGGACTTCTTCTTCTTGGGCTTGCGCTCGCCACGGGGCTCCATCGAGTAGAGCTCGTAGTCCTCCGGCTCCTCGAGCGGCGTGCCGCCGAGGTCCGGGTCGAACTTCTCCACGCCCGGCACGATCGCACGGGTCCGCACGAACGGCGGGTCGAAGTCGGGCAGCTCCCAGAGGTGCTCCATCTCCGGGCCGGCGCAGGCAGCGATCGGGTCGTTGCGGTTGGCCGGGGGCTTGCGGACGGGCGCACCGCACTCGGGGCACGGCTGCGCGGTCGGCACCGACCACACCGCCCACTGGTCGT
>CAYMGL010000046.1:0-14039 GCA_964389945.1 uncultured Actinomycetota bacterium | reverse complement strand
GCTCGCCGAGCAGCGACGTCTTGGACAGCCAGGCCTGGGTGTCGGCCGACAGCACCACGTCGGCGTCGACCTCCATGGTCACGCGGGCCATCTCGTCGTCGGTCAGCGAGATCTCGGTGACGGTGCCGATGGGGACGTCGCCCGCGCGGACCGAGGCGAGCTCGACGAGGTCGATGACGTCCTCGAACTCGGCGTGCAGCGTGATCGTGTCGTCGCCACTGCACGCGGTGAGCGACAGGGCCAGCACGAGTGCGGCCACGAGGGGGAGCAGGCGCGACCTCACTGGTAGCCCTCCTCGCCGAGCATGCCGAGCTCGCGCAGGGCGCGGTCGACCGCGGACTCCTCGGGGGTCGGGGTGGCGTCGGTGCCGCGGCGCTCCTCGCGCTGTCGCAGCAGCTCGTCGCCGAGCGTCGGGCTCTCCTCGACGCCGGTGGCGATCGCGTCGCTGAGCGGCACCTCGTCGGCGGTGCCCTCGCAGGGCACCACCGGTGGCAGGCACAGCGAGCCGCCCTCGCCACCCTCCTCGAGGTCGCCGAGCAGCGACCGCAGCTCGTCCAGGCTGCACTCCTCCTCGCTGCCGCCGGCGCCGAGGCAGAGGCCCTCCAGGCGGCGCAGGAGCGACTCCTCGATCGAGGTCGCCAGCTCCTCGCTGTGGTTGACCAGCGCCAGCATGTTGGTGTCGCGACGGACGACGCGCTCGGCGTGGCGGAACAGCTCGGCCGAGTAGAGGATCGCGCGCGACGCGTCGTCGAGGTTGCGGTCCAGCGTCCGACCCACCCGGGTCAGCGTGTCGACGTCGTCGGACAGCTCGGCGCGGTGCTCGAGCATGAGCTCGGCGATCTCGCGGGTGAGGACCACCAGGTTGTCCAGCGCGCCGTCGAGGTCGGTGGACTCCGACGTCAGCGTGTCGGTGACGCGGATCCAGTCGTCGAGGAGCAGTGCGAGCTCCTCGTCACGCGTGGCGAGCGTCTCGTTGAGGTCGGCCACGGCACCGGCGAGCTGGATCAGCTCCTCGTCGTTCTCCTTCAGCGCCCCGACGGCCCCGGACGCGGCGTCGATCGTCTCGCCGAGCTGGGCACCGTTGCCCTCCAGCAGGTCCGCGAGGTTGGTGACCAGCCGGGCGACCTCGTCCTCCTCGAGGCCGCCGACGAAGTCGTTGAGCCCGTTGAGCACCTCGTCGAACTCGAACGGCACGGCCGTGCGCTCGAGTGGGATCAGGTCACCGTCGGCCAGCGACTCGCCGGCCTCGCCGTCGACCAGCTGGACGTAGCGCTCGCCCAGCAGCGAGGCGGTCAGCACGACCGCGTCGCTGTCGCTGGACAGCGCGACGTCCTCGTCGATGCGCATCGTGACCGTGACGACGTCGCTGCCCGGGGCGGTCTCGAGTGCGACGACCTGTCCGACCTTGACCCCGAGCACCCGGACCGGGGACTGCGGGAAGAGGTTGAAGGTGCGGCGGAACTCGGCCCGGACCTCCATCGAGCCGTCACCGCCGAAGACGGAGCAGCCGCTGGCGAGCAGCGCGACGGTGCACAGCAGCGCGAGGAGGACGGTGGGGCGGCGGGTCATCGCGGCACCGCCAGGTCGAAGAACGCGGCCGCGCCGGCGCGTTCCAGCGGTTCGGCGGCGCGGACGCCGGCGGTCGCCGCGGTCGTGTCGGACTCGCAGCGCGGGTCGGGACCGATCGCGGCCGAGAACTGCTCGTCGAGCGTGCCGCCGCAGCCGAGCAGTGCCTCGACGCCGACGGGCCCGAGCTCGGTGGCGAACACGTTGCCCCACGACGGGTTGTCCGCCCGCAGGTCGCCGCCCGAGTAGCCGATCGACGCGAAGCCCTCGAGGCCGGCGCCGAGGTACGGGATGATGTGGGCGAGGTCGACCTGGTGCGCGTCGACGACCTCGAGGTCGGTGTGGAGGTCGTCCAGGACGCGGTCGATCTGCTCCTCGCGGTCCAGCAGCAGCGCGTTGGCCGTGTCGGTCGCGTCCACGGTCTCGTCGAGCAGCCGCTGGACGTCGCCGCGGCGACGGTCGAGGCGGTCGAGCGTCGAGCCGAACGCGTCGATGATGCGGATGATGTCCTGGTCGACCTCGCCGACGGCGTCGATGAGGACGGTGCCCTCCTGGAGCAACCGCTCCAGCTCTGCCCGGCGGTCCACGAGGATCTGCGACACGTCCTCGATCCCCACCAGCAGCCGGTTGAGGTCCTCGTTGCTGGCGTCGGCGATGTCCGCCAGCGCGGTGGTGAGCTCCTGCAGGCTCGCGACGTCCAGCTCGGTCAGCAGCTCCGCGGACTCGTCGCCCAGCTGGGGCAGGTCGACCGGGGTCCCGTTGCCCTCCAGCGGGATGCGGAAGCCGGGCTGGGCCCGCTCGGTCGACGACCCGACGTTGATCCGCACGGCGCGCTTGCCGAGCGTGTTGGAGATGATGATGTCCGCGGTCGAGTCGGTCGGGAACGGTGGTGCCTCCGAGGAGAACTCGACCCGGACACGGTCCTCGAGCAGCTCGACGTCCGTCACCTGACCGACGCGCACCCCGGCGATGAAGACGAAGTTGCCCTCCTCGAGGCCCGCCGAGTCGGGGAAGTCCGCCTCGTAGCGCTCGCCCGGCACGAACAGCCCGCCGGTCGCGCCGACGGCGAAGCCGGTGCCGATCAGGATGACGACGGCCACGATCGCGCCGATGAGCGCCTGGTTGCGTTCCAGCAGCATCAGGCACCCCCCGCCGTGTCGGTGGGGAAGAAGCCCCGCAGCGAGGACTGCTCGACGGTGGCGTCACCGCTGCCGCTGCCGCCCCCGCCCTGCTCGTCGGGGAGCTCCGCGCCGCGGTCGCTCGCCAGCTCGTCCTCGCCGCTGCTCGCGCCGACGACGTTGATGTTGAACCACTGCCCGAGGCGGGAGATCCGGTGGTAGGCGACCAGGCCCTCGCCACCGGTCTCGAGCACGTACTCCAGCTCGGGCGTGCGCTCGGCGATGGTGCGCACGATGACCTCGGCCTCGTCGAGCGCGGCGCGCAGGTCCGCGTCGTTGGCCTCCAGCAGCCGGTCGAGGTCCTCCTGGGCGTCGGCGAGCTGGACGACCGACGAGACCAGCAGGTCGTTGCGGGCCGCGATCGACTCGGACACGTCGGCGAACGAGCCGATCAGCGTCTGCAGGTCGTCGCGACGGTTGCTGTAGGCCTCGACGATCGTGGTCGTGTCGGTGATCAGCGACTCGATCTCGGCGTCGCGGGACGCGATGGCCTCGGTGAGGTCCGCGCCGTCGGCGAGGATGCGTGCCACCTCGTCGTCGCGTCCCACCAGCCCCTGTGCGAGTGCCTCGAGCACGATGTTCTGCAGCTCCGGGTCGAGCGCGTTGAGGACGGGCACGATGCGGTCGAGCAGGACGGTCAGGTCCGCTGCGGCGACGGTCTGGTCGCGCGGGAAGTCGAAGCCGGACGCGGCGACCGCGCCCTCGCCCGGGTCGACGTAGAGGAACCGCAGGCCGAAGACGTCACGCCAGCGGATCGACACCGCCGAGTCCTCGGTGATCGTGTACTCCTCGTCGACCTCGAAGCTGACCAGCGCGGTGCCGTCCTCGGTCACCTCGATGGCGGTGACCTTGCCGACGGTCACGCCCGAGATCTTCACCGCGTCGTTGACGAGCAGCCCCTGGGCGGTGCCGAACTCGGCCGTGAACTCGTTGGTGTCGCCGAAGCGCCAGTTGCCGATGACCGCGGCGATCACGATCGAGATGCCGATGCACACGACCATGAAGACGAGGAACTTCGCGCCTGCGAGCCGGTCGGTCATGGGCCCTGCTCCAGCTCCGACTGCAGCAGGTTGACCGGGTCCTGGGTCTCCTCGGTGACGAACAGGCGGAAGTAGGCGAAGACGGTGTCGTCGTCGAGCAGGCCGGACGCGCCGCCGAGCACCCGCATGTACTCCGCGACGCCGTCGACGAGGCTGCCGATCTCGGAGCGGTTGCGCTCCAGCATCTCGCCGACCGGGTCACCGGTGACGAGGAACTGGTTGATGCGCTCCTCCTCGACCTCGAGCAGCTCGGAGAACTCGACCGAGAAGCGGCTGAGCGCGACGAGCGCCGTGTCGATGTCGTCCGGCTGCTCGCGCAGGACCCGGGTGGACTCTGGCAGCGACGTGCGGATCCGGTCGAGGTCCTCGTCGATCGTGGGGCGCAGCGCAGCGGCGATGTCGGCGAGGTCCTCGAGGTTGTCCAGCGTCTGGTCGGAGGTGCGCGCGGCGAACTGGGTGAGCTCGCTGGTGAGCTCGAGCTGCTCGCCGATGATGTCCGCGGTCTGCTCCTGCTCGGCGAGCGTGTCGATGACGATCGCGAGCTCCTGGGCGTCGATCGAGTCGAGGAACGGCTCGAGGACGTCGAGCACCTCGTTGAGCTCCGTGGGCTGGCGGGCGGCGACGAGGACGTCCCCGGCGGCCAGGTACGGCGGTGACCCGAAGGCCTCGTCGGGGAAGCGCAGCTCGACCTGCTTCTCGCCCAGCAGCGTCTTGGCGGTGACCACCATCTCGATCTGGTCGGCCGGCGGCAGGTCGACGTCGCCGTCGATGCGCAGGATGCCGGTCGCGATGCCGTCCTCGAACGCGAGGCCGTCCACCTCGCCGACGCGCACGCCGCGGGCCTTGACGTCCGAGCCCTGGATCAGGCCCGACCCGGCGTCGCCGAACTCGGCCTCGATCTCGTAGGTGCCGGCGGCGGGGGAGTAGCGGTACTCGAACAGCAGCACGGTCAGCCCGATCAGCAGGAGACCGGTCGCGGTCCCTGCCATGCGGCGGACGAGCTGTGTGGTCACGACGTCACCCTGCGATCTTGATGGTCTCGCCGCCCGCGGACCAGATCAGCAGCGAGAGCATCATGTTGATGATGACCACGGCGGTGATGGACGCCCGGATGGCGCGGCCCACGGCGACGCCGACGCCTGCCGGTCCGCCCTTGGCGTAGAAGCCGTAGTAGGTGTGGATGAGGATGACGATGATCGTGAAGATGACCGCCTTGACCACGCTGTAGACGATGTCGATGAACGGCAGGAACAGGGCCAGCCGCGTGTCGTAGGCGCCCGGTGAGACCGTGAACAGCCCGGTCACGACCAGTCGCGTGGCGACGAAGGCGCTGAAGAGCGAGAACAGGTAGAGCGGGATCGTCGGGATCAGCCCGGCCCAGATGCGGGTCGAGACCAGGTAGGGGATCGGGCGGATGCCGATGACCTCGAGCGCGTCGATCTCCTCGGAGATCCGCTGCGCGCCGAGCTCGGCGGTGTAGCCGGCACCGACCTTCGCGGCGAGGGCCACACCGGCGATCAGCGGGGTGATCTCACGCACGTTGGCCCACGACGAGATCAGGCCGACGTACGCCTGGGCGCCGATCTGCTCGAGCCCTGCCACGCCCTCCAGCCCGACCTGCGTGCCGGTGAAGAACGCCAGCGAGCCGATCACGAACAGCATGCCGCCGCCGACGATCCAGCCCCCGGCACCGACCACGACGTCGGAGATCTGCGGGAGGATCACCGAGCGCCACCACTTCAGGCTGTAGGGCATCGCAGCCAGCGCCTCGCCCCAGAAGCGCATCTGGTCGGCGAGCTCCTCGAAGATCCTGAACGGCGAGGAGGCAGCGCCGACGACCCGGTCGGTGACCGGCGGCGTCGTCCGGGCGTCGGGCCCGGTGTCGGTGGCTGCCATCGTCAGGCCTTGGGTGGCACGGCGTTGAAGTACAGGGCCGTGAGCGTGAAGTTGACGAAGAAGAGGATGATGAAGGTCAGCACGACGGCCCTGTTCACCGCGTCGCCGACCGCCTTGGGGCCACCGCGGGCGTTGTAGCCGTAGTGGCAGGCGATGGCGGCGGCGAGGAAGCCGAAGATGGCGGCCTTGCCGAGCGCCGACCAGAAGTCCGCGAGCTGGGCGAGCTCCGTGAACGAGGCGAAGTACGCCCCGGAGGTGCCGCCCTGCAGCGGCACGGCCATGACCCAGCCCCCGGCGATGCCGGAGAAGCTCACGACGCCGTTGAGCAGCAGCGCGACGAGCGTTGCCGCCGCGAGGCGGGGCAGCACGAGGCGGTGGACCGGGTCGACGCCCATGACCTCCATGGCGTCGAGCTCGGAGCGGATGCGGCGCGAGCCGAGGTCGGCGGTCATCGCCGAGCCGCCGGCGCCGGCGATCAGCAGGGCCGTCGCGACGGGGGCCGCCTCGCGGACGACCGCGAGGACCATCGCGGCACCGATGTGCGACTCGGCGCCGATCTGGCGGGCGAGCGCACCGACGTGCAGGGCGATGATCACGCCGAACGGGATCGCGATCAGGACGACCGGCACCATCGTCACCTTCGCGATGAACCAGCACTGGTCGAGGAACTCCCGGAAGGGGAAGCCCTTGCGGACGGAGAGCACGCCGTCCACGCCCATGGAGGTCACGCCGCCCAGCTGCTCCATGCCTGCGCGCAGGCTCGCCACGTGTCGCCCTCCCGTCGTCCCGGTGGTCCCGCCCACCGGCAAGGCGCGAGGCTAACGAGTCCGGTGGCCGCACGCTGCGAGGCCATCAGGACAGGCGGGGCTGGACGGCACGACCACCCGTTCCGGGGCGAGCGCAGGCCGGACGGAACTGATCGCTCGTGCTCCTTGACCGTGCGCGGATCGCGCGGCAGCATTGAGCGTCGCACGGCTGTGCGCGGGCACCGCGCCGGGGCCGGGCATCACGCCGCCGGAGCGCACGCACACCCGACGACCCCAGGAGGGGCCCGTGGCCGAGAAGGACACCAAGAAGTCCGGGAAGAAGCGACGCTCGACCGGCTCGCGGACGCTCGCGCGCGGCCTGGCGCTGCTGAGCGCGCTGGGCGACGCGACGGACGGGGAGACGGTCTCGGGGCTCGCCGAGGCGACCGATCTCGACCGCGCGGTGCTCTACCGCCTCCTCGACACGCTGACCGAGGAGGGGTTCGTCACCCGCGACCCCGAGACGCGCAAGTACCGCCTCGGGCTGGCGATGCTCGAGCTCGGCGTGCGCGCCGCCACCGGCCTCGAGGTGCGACGCCTCGCCGGACCGGCGCTGAAGGCGCTGTCGGAGGAGACCGACGAGACGGCCTGCCTCGCCGTGCGGGACCGGGACGACCTCGTCGTCGTCGAGGTCATCGAGCCGGGCGACCGCTTCGTGCAGGTCAACTACCGCGTCGGCTTCCGCCACCCGCTGGGGGTCGCGGCCCACGGCCGGGCGCTCATGGCGTTCCTGCCGGAGGGTGCGAAGGACCCGTCGCTGCAGCCGGTCCGCCAGCGTGGCGTCGCCTACACCCGCGACGAGCTGGAGAGCGGTGCCTCCGGCGTCGCGGCCCCGGTCTTCGACCACACGGGCAAGGCCGTCGCCGCGGTCGGCATCGTCGCCCCCACCGCGCGCCTTCCCGAGCCGGAGCAGATCGCGCTGCGCGTGCTGCGGGCCGCGCGTGAGATCTCCGAGCGCCTCGGCTGGCGGCCTCGGCGGCCCGGGGCGTGACCGAACGCGACGACGCCGGCGACGAGCTGCAGCTCGCCACGGCGGAGCTGCTGGGTGCGCTGACGTACGGTCAGTTGCGGGCCTACACCACGGCCGTGTCGCTGGTGCCGCTCGCGCCGGACCTCGAGCGCAGCGAGCACCTGCTGGGGTTCGCCGACCGCGAGCACGAGCGCTACCGCCGGCTCCGGGCCCGGCTGGAGGAGCTCACCGACCTGCCTCGCCCCGTCATGGAGCGGCAGAAGCCGGCGTTCGACCGGTTCTTCGGTGACCTCACGCTGGACGACTGGCTCGGCGGCGTGGCCTTCCTGGCCGTCGGGCTGCCGATCTCGGCGGACTTCGCCCGCGCCGTCGCGCCGGCCGTCGACGACGAGACGGCCGACGTGCTGGTCGCCGCGCTGGCCGGGCGGGCCAACACCGAGGAGTGGTCCCGGGCCCAGCTGCAGTCGCTGCTCGACGAGCCGGAGCACCACGACCGGGCCAAGCGGCTCGTGGCCGAGGTCATCGGGCTCGCGCTGACCGAGTTCACGACGACCCTCGGTGCCACCGACGCGCTGCGCGTGCTGTTCGAGCGCCACGCCGAGCGCGAGGGACTGACCGCCGAGCAGGTCGTCAAGCGCCTCGCCATCGACGTCCTCGAGGCCCACCGGCGGCGCATGCACGCCCTCGGCCTCGACGACCTCGAGTAGGTCACACCGGCGCGGTCCGCTCGGTGTGGACCCCCGCCCAGGCCGGGTCGGCGAGCGGTGCGTCGTCGCGCACGTGCCCGCCGCGGGTCTCGGTGCGCAGCAGCGCCCCGGCGGCGATGGCGCGGCCCACCACGACGGCGCTGTGCAGCTCGAGCTGCGCCCGGTCCCGGGCGGCCGGGCCCAGCTCGTCGGCGATGGCAGTGAGGGCGTCCAGCGCCTCCCGCAGTCCGTCGGCGGTCCGGATCGGGCCCGCCAGCTCCCACATCGTCGTGCGCAGGCGCATGCGGACCTCGTCGGTGTCCGCGGTGACGGTCGCGGCGAGCTCCGGGGCGTCGTCGGTCGGGCCGTGGCCCGGCAGGTCCGCGGCCATGGACAGTGCCGCCCGCCGACCGAACACCAGCGCCTCGGCCAGGGAGTTGCCGGCCATCCGGTTCGCGCCGTGCACGCCGGTCGACGCCACCTCACCGGCGGCCCACAGCCCGGGCAGCGAGCTGCGACCGGCGAGGTCGGTGCGGATGCCCCCGACCATGTAGTGGGCGGCAGGTGTCACCGGCACGGGCTCGGTCGCCAGGTCGTAGCCGTGCTCGCGTGCGCCGGCCAGCACCGTCGGGAACTCGGTCTCGAGCGTGTGCCGGTCGAGACCGGTCGCGTCGAGGAAGGCACCGCCCTCCTGCGCCAGGATCGCCTTGGCCACGACGTGTCGCGGAGCGAGCTCGGCGTCCTCGTGCAACGCCGGCATGAAGCGTTCGCCGTCGGCGTCGACGAGGACCGCGCCGGCACCGCGCAGCGCCTCGGTCAGCAGGAAGCGCCAGGCCCCCGCGGTGGCCATGCCGGTCGGGTGGAACTGGACGAACTCGGCGTCCCGGACGGCGGCCCCGGCCCGCAGGGCGAGGGCGACGCCGTCGCCCGTCGCGTGGTCCTGGTTGGTCGTCGCGGCGTACAGGCCCCCGCACCCACCGGTGGCCAGCAGCACAGCCCGGGCGGCGACCTGGACCAGCTCGCCGTCGTGCGTCAGGACGTGGACGCCGGTGACGCGCCCGTCCGACTGCGCGAGCGCCACGGCGTGGCCCTCCAGCCGGGCCACCCGCGGTCCGGCGGCCCGCCGCAGGGCACGCACCATCTCCGCCCCGGTGGCGTCGGCGGCGTGGACCGAGCGGGCGTGGGACTGGGCGCCCTCGCGGGCCATGTGCAGGTCGGCGGGGTCGGTGGGGTCGCCGCCCTCGACCGTGTCGAAGCGCGTCCCGAGCTGGAGCAGGTGGGCCACCCGTGCCGGCGCCTCGCGCGTGAGGACGTCGACGGCCACCGGGTCGCAGAGCCCGTCACCGGCGACCAGCGTGTCGGCCGCGTGGGCCGCGGGGGAGTCGTCCGGTCCGAGCGCGACGGCCATGCCGCCCTGCGCCCACGGGCTCGAGCCGGACTGCCCGGCCCGTCCCTTGTCGAGCACGACCACGTCGAGGCCCTCGGGGAGGGTGATCGACGCGTACAGCCCGGCGATGCCCGCGCCCACGACCAGGACGTCACAGCGGTACCGACCGGCCGCGTCCGGCTCCGGGGGGAGGGGGATGCCGCTCACGCCGCCGGGCCCTTGCGCAGCGCGCGGCCCTCCATCATCGCGTGGACGGTCATCGAGTTCGTCATCAGCTCGCCGAACCCCTCGGGGTCGGCCAGCAGCCACGAGTGGTGGGCTCCCTGGAGCAGGTCGCCGTCGGCGTTCAGCGCGTCGCAGGTCGCGGCGAACGCCGCCTCCGGCACCACGGCGTCCTGGTCGCCCCACAGGATCGTGACCGGCAGGCCGCGTTCGGCGAGCTCGGTCAGCTCCTCGCGCAGGTCCGCGGTCCGGGCCATGTGGGCCGCGCGGCGCAGCGCCGGCAGGTTGAACAACGCGTTGGAGAGGAAGTCACGGGCCACGACCGGGAAGATCCTGCGGTACTCGCGGTTGATGAACTCCCGCGGCAGTCCGATCGCCCAGTCCCAGATCGGGCGCTCGCCGAGGTGCGTGTCCTCACCGTCCGCACCCGGCTTCCAGACGGCGCCGCCGACCGAGTTCACCAGCGTCAGCGACCGGACGAGCTCGGGGTGGTACCAGGCGGTCGCCGTCGACACGGCGCCACCGAACGAGTGGCCGATGAAGAACGCGGGCTCCTCGACCCCGGCGTGCTCGCAGAGCTGTTTCATCCACCAGGCGAGGCGTTCCCACGTCATCTGGCCGCGCAGCGGTGCGCTGCGGCCGAACCCGGGCAGCGCCGGCGCGATCACGCGGGTCCCGGCCCGCGCCAGCTCCGTGATCGCGTCGCCGTAGGCCCGGCTCGTGAGCCCCCAACCGTGCACGAAGACCGCTGGTGGGCCCTCGCCGACGTCGCCGTACGCGACCTCCTGTCCGTCGAGGGTCGTCCGGTGCCAGCGCAGGTCAGCCATGCGGTCGGTCGCCAGGGGGTGCTCCTCACCGGTGCAGCGTCGTCGCAGACTAGCGCTCGGGCGGCCCGATCCCGGCGTCCAGCAGCACGTCGCGCAGCGCAGCGGCCAGCGGACCCGGGTCACCGGTCCCGACGGGCCGGTCGTCGACGGCGACCACGGGGACGGCGCCCCGGACCGCCGAGAGCAGCACCACCTCGTCGGCCGCCGCCAGGTCTGCGGTCGTCACGGCGTCCTCCTCCACCGCTGCGGCGTCGAGCACGACACCGCGGGTCGTGCCCGGCAGCAGACGCCCGTCCGCAGGGGGCGTGACGGCGCGCCCGTCGAGGCCGACGACGACGTTCGCCGCCGCTGCCTCCAGGACGTGGCCGTCCTCGACGAACAGCGCGGTGGTCGCGCTGGCAGCCCGGGCGGCAGCGATGGCCTGGGCGGACCACGCCCAGCTCGTCGACTTGATCGCGGCGGGGCGACGCCCGCCGGCGACCGTGATGGCCGTCGCGGTGCCGGTCGGTGCTGGCGCGGGCGAGGCGAGGACCGCCACCGACGGCGTGCGTGACACCGCGCCGAACGGAGCGTCGGGCGCGACGGGGCCGCGTGTGACCACCAGCCGCAGCACCAGGTCCGGGTGGTCGGTGGCGTTGCCGGCCGCGACGTCGTGCAGCGCGTCGGTCAGCCGGTCCCGGGCGAGCCCCGTGATGCCGAGGGCGCTCGCGTCGCGCAGCACGCGGGCGACGTGCAGGTCGGGCCGCTGGGGCACCCCGTCGGTGGCGCGCAGCGTCGAGAACACGCCGTCGCCGAGGCGCCAGCCTGCGTCGAGTGGCGAGATGCGTGCGTCCCGCACGTCCAGCAGTCGTCCGTCGAGCCAGCAGCGCACGTCCGCACCTCCCGTCGGTCCGACCCTACGCACCGCCCACGGCGCGCAGGAAGGCCGCGGCCTTGTCCAGTGCCTCGTGGTGCTCGGCCGTCGGGTCGGAGTCGGCGACGATCCCGCCCCCGGCGCTGTAGTCGGCCGTCCCGTCCGGCCACAGCGACGCCGTGCGGATCGCGACCGCGGTGCTCGCACCCCCGCTGCCGAGCCAGCCGAAGGCCCCGCAGTACCAGTTGCGTCGCACGGGCTCGAGGCGGTCGATGATCGCCATCGACGACACCTTCGGCGCGCCGGTCACCGAACCGCAGGGGAAGGTGGCGCGGAGCAGGTCGCCCCAGGTCGTCCCGGGACGCAGCTCGCCGACGACCTCGCTGACGAGGTGCCACACCGTCGGGTGGCCCTCGAGCTCGAGCAGTGACGGCACACGCACGGTGCCCGGCCGGCAGACCCGGCCGAGGTCGTTGCGTTCGAGGTCGACGACCATGACGTTCTCGGCCCGGTCCTTCTCGCTGGCGACCAGCTCGTCCGCGGCGGCGCGGTCCCGGTCGGGGTCGCCGTGGCGTGCGCGGGTGCCCTTGATCGGTCGGATCGTGGCCGTCCCGCCGTCCACCTCGAGGAAGGTCTCGGGCGAGGCCGAGGCGATGCCGGCCCCGCTGGTCGGCAGCACCGCGCCGTGGGGCGCGGGGCTGTGGGCCCGCAGGGCGCGGTACAGCTGCAGCAGGTCGCCCGACCAGCGGCTCGTGAGCCGCTGTGCGAGGTTGACCTGGAACGTGTCACCCGCGGCGATGCGCTCCAGGGCGGCCGCGACGGCCGCGCGGTGGTCGGCCGGCGGCAGCGTCGTCGTGGTGCCGCGTCGCGGGGTGGGCGCGATCGTCGGCACGGCCTCGCGGGTCGCCACGGCCAGCCGGTCGCGCAGCTGCCGCAGCTCCGCCGGGCTGCGTTCACGTGGCAGCGGGCGGTGCAGCAGGCGGGCCGACTCGGTGTCGTGGTCGACCTGGACCACGACGTCGGCGACGACCATGTCGAGTGCCGGCACGACCCGGTCGGGCACGGCATCGTTCGGCAGCCGCTCCACGGCCCGCGCCGCGTCGTAGGAGATCGCGCCGACGAGGCCGCCGTCGGCGCCGGGCTGGTCGTCGTCGCGGCTCGTCGTCGGGTCGAGCCCCAGCCGGTCGCAGTGGCGGTCGAGCACGCCGAAGGGGTCGGGTCGACCGTCGTCGCCCACCGGCGGCACCGTGATGCGGCCGGCCGTCCCCGCGACGATCGCCGACCAGCCCGTCGGGCCCGGGAGCCCCGGCTGGCTGTCGAGCCACCACGGCGTCCCACGCAGGGCGGCCACCCCGTCCACGAGCCGGTCGACGTCGATGCGGCCCTCGGGCGTGCGGGGCGGGTCGTCGAGCTCGAGGACGCGCAGCACGGCTCAGGCCGTGGAGGGCACGCTGTACTTCTTGCGGAACTCGTCGACGTCCAGCTCGAGGTCCTCCTCGACCTCGGCCTGGAACTCGTCGGCCTGGGCCTGGTCGGTGAACGTCTGGGCCCAGACGAGGTTGCCGGTCGCGGCCACCTGCAGCTGCACGTCGTACATCACCCCGTCGCTGTAGCCGCCGCGTGTGCGCGTGAGCACGCGGAAGTCGTTGCGGGCGACGCGGTCACCGGAGCTGTCGGATCGATCCGTGGCGGACACCGGTGGACCTTCGTCGTGGGGAGGGACGCCGAACGGCGCGGCCCCGGACGGTACCTGCCCACTCGGTAGCGTCGGACGTCGACCGGCCGGTTGGGGACTCCGCGTGCAGCAGACGTCGAACCCGCTCGTGTCGTTGCCCGTGGACGACCTCGGCCAACCGGTGCGCGTCATCGGCCCGCCCCGGCGGATCGTGTGCCTCGTGCCGAACCTCAGCGAGGCGCTGTGGTACTGGGGGGTCGCGCCGCGGATGGTCGGCGTGACCGACTACTGCGTCTCACCGCCGGACGGCTTCGACCACTGCACCCGGGTGCGGGGCACCAAGAACCCCGACGTCGACGGGATCGCGGCGCTCGACCCTGACCTCGTGATCGTGAACGTCGACGAGAACCGCGAGGTCGACGTCGAGCGGCTGCGCGCGCACGGCCTCGCCGTCTACGTGACGGCGGCGATCGACGTCACGACCGCGGCGGCGTCACTGGGACGACTCGGTCGGGCCGTCCACGCCCAGGGGCCCGCCCACCACACGGCCGACCAGATCATGACCGCAATGTCGCGGCACCGCATGCGGGACGCCGGCGTGCTCCCGCGCGTCGCCGTGCCGATCTGGCGCGACCCCTGGATGGCGATCGGCCACGACACCGTCGTCGGTGAGCTGCTCGTCGAGCTCGGGTTCGACCTCGTGCCGCACGTCGAGCGCTACCCGAAGGTGGGGATCGGTGACCTCGACGACGTCGACCTCGTCCTGCTGCCCGACGAGCCGTACGCGTTCGACGAGGACGATCGCGAGGAGCTGCTCGAGCGCGTGCCCGCGAGGGCCGTGCGGCTGTTCGACGGCCAGGCGCTGACGTGGTGGGGGCCACGCACCCCCGGCGTGATCCGCGAGCTCGCCGAGCTCCGACGCCACCTCAGTCG